>NZ_CALETI010000469.1 GCF_937920075.1 uncultured Agitococcus sp. | reverse complement strand
GTCAGTGCTTTGTTTTTTAGTCTTATTTCAAGGGCGAAAATTTGAGTTTTTGGCACAAAGCCTGAAACGCCGAACCGAAAACTTGAGCTTTGCACCAGTGCGAAAAAATAGAAAGTTTTAACGCTTTGTTGATTTGTCAGTGTCGAAACGCTGTGTACTTTTACCTGAGTTTCGGCTCTTTTTTCAAATCATCTGATTGATTTTATTAGTTAAAAATTTAACTGTCAGCGTTTTTAAGTTTTATCGGTTTGGGCTTGAGTAGGGCAGAAATCGGAGTTTTTTAAGTTAAACCCAATCGACTGTTTTCGTTTAAATGCGTTTAAAAATTTCTTTTTGTTTCTAGCTGTTTTCGATTGTTTTTAAGTGGCTTTTGGTTTATGTTTTTGGTTCGTTCATCGTTGGTTAAGGCTGTTTAAGCGTTGCACTTTCTAACTTCTGCGTCAAGTGCGATAACACCCCAGCCGCTTACGGTGATATTTTTTAGTTTTCTGAGTCAATCTCAGGTTTTAGTTTGTTGTGGGGGTGTTACGCCTTACGCGAATAGTTATGCGTCATCTCTGTATGGGTATTCCTCAATTATCGGAGTACCAAAACAACATGGCGGCCTGTTTGGGTAGCCTTGTTCGCCTTTCTTTATTTCATGCCATATCATGCTTTTGCAGGGGTCAACATACCAACATTCCCACCGACCACCACGCCAACGCCTGTACCATTTAAACTGCTCTAGTGTATTTAAGTAAACAAAAACACCAAAACAAACAGCACCAACAAAAAGCAAGATTACAGATATAAACACTAAAACTTCTAAAATACTACTCATAACCACCCCATACAGTGTGCCGCATAACTCTATATTCAAGCGGATAAAACCCCATGCTTTTGCGGCTTACTGTTTGGGTTTTACCGCTTAATATGTTGTTATGCGTCAGTCTTAAACTTCAATAATTCGCGCATTAACAAAAGGTCTAAAAACTCTTGCCAGTTTTAATGCCGCTTTTGCTTCTGTAAACTTATTAAAAAGTTTTGCATTAGGTTCTAATGTTGTTCGTGATGGGTCGCCTGCACCCTCAGCCAACCAAACACCAACCTCTAATCGTACAATGTACATTTTCAACTCTCCGCACTTCTTTAATTAAACACTATGCCGCATAACTGCCAATTCAACTGGACACAACCCCATACAGCATCTAAGGTCTGCTTTTGTTAGGTTGTGCCAGTTAATTATTTGTTAGGCTGTTTTAAGCCCATTGAAACAGTTAAACATTAAGGTAGTGCATAAGTTTGACGTGATGAAGACCTTCTAGCCATTGGTACGCAAAGGTTACATAGAATTATCACGTTGGTTTTACACACTACCAACATTAAATAAAGTAATGGGCTTAGGGGAAATTTATGAGTATTTTAGTTTGGATTGAGATTATCGCTAAAATCCTTATTCTTATTGCGGGTGGACTGTCTAAAGAAGAGGCTGTAGCAAAAGCATCTATTGAGTTTGGCATTCCAGAAAATGAAATTTGGAAGCATGGTGGTTTTTAAATCCACTAATTAAAATATAAAAAGCGTATTGTTGTTGGCATACTTACCTAAATCGTGCATAAGCTTAAAGCTGGACTGGTAAAGTCAAAATATACCATCATTCGGGAGAAAAATAATGCAATGTCCAAAATGCAAATCAGACAAGATTGATAAAAAGAACCATGGAAAACGAGCTGGAACAGTTGTCGGTGGAGGTGCAGGCGCGGCAGGTGGCATGGCAGGTGCAGGTGCGGGGGCAGAAGCTGGAGCGGCACTTGGTTTAATTGGAGGTCCTGTTGGTGCTGTCGCTGGTGGAGTTGCTGGTGCAATAATAGGCGGACTTCTAGGCGGTACTGCTGGCGGATTACTTGGTGCAAAAGCTGGTGAAGTCATAGATGACAATGTTCTAAATAATTATTGCTGTTTAGAGTGTGGCCACAGTTTTAGCAAATAGGTTCTTTTTTATGCCAACTCCCTCGAGAGTAGCTGTTAAATCAACATGTTTATCGTGTGGGTGGCACTTTGTCATTAAACACCAAAGTGATGCTATTATTCAGCCAAATGAATGTAGGCAATGTGGCAGTAAAAATTTAATTCATAAGCAAGCAAATTTGCTTGAAAACTTGCTTGCTGCCCCAATTCCCTTTTTCCAACGCAGAAAGTAATCATTGATATGTTTAAATGCCTAACTCATGCGTCAAGTGTGACAAGCACCCAGCCGCTTACGAGGCAATTTTCAGATACAGTGATTACTGAGTTTTTATTTATTTTGTTGTGGGTGCTTGCACCTTACGCGATTAGTTAGGGTTTGTTCTTTTGAAGTTATATTGACTTATGCGCCATTGGCGTATATTATTATCTGAATAGAAATAAGTCATGAGTTGCAGATGGAATTTATCGAAACGCCAACCTTTACACGCTTAGTTCAAGCACTTCTACCTGATGAGCAATATCATAAGTTACAAGTTTCTATGATGGAATCCCCAACTTCTGGGGACATGATAAAGGGCAGTGGTGGTATTCGGAAATTACGCTACGCATTACCCAATACGGGAAAAAGTGGTGGTGTCAGAGTGATTTATTATTGGGAGTCTGCCAAAGGCATATTTTATATGCTGTTGATTTACCCAAAATCAACAAAAGACAATTTAACTGACCGTGAAATTTCTATTTTGCGCCAACTCGTCAAGGAGTTATCAGATGCACACTGATTTATTTAACGAACTTACTCAAAGTTTAAAAGAGGCGACTGCCATAGCTAAAGGTCAGGCAGAACCAAGTCGCCGTTTTGTATTGGATATTCCTGATGTTAAAGCCGTCCGTGAAAAGACGGGTCTTTCTCAGGCGGAGTTTGCACTTCGTTTGCATGTTAGTCCTCGTACATTACAAAATTGGGAACAAAATAGACGTACGCCAACAGGCGCAGCAGCAGCACTTATACGTTTATTGAATGCACGACCTGATGTGATAGGTGATTTTGCTGCATTGGGTTAAAATACCCTAACTTTTGCGTCAAGTGCGACAAGTACCCAGCCGATTGCGAGGCTATTTTTGAATTCAGTGATTACTGCGTTCTTGTTTATTTTGCTGTAGGGTGCTTGCGCCTTACGCGAGTAGTTAGGGTTTTATGGAGGCGAAAAATGGCTAACTCTGAGTGTTTAACTCGTGTTTTTGGCGGTGCTTTAAAAGTTACATTTGTGCCTAATGGTTCTCAAGAGGCGACTGTACGCATAGAGCCAAATGATGGCATTCCTTGTCATGTATCTTTCAGTACCTTAATGGATACAACATTTTCTTGTTTTTCGAGTATTCCCATGTCAAACGAGATAAGACAAGATATAAGGTTGTGGTGTAAGTCTTGTTTAGACAACACCAATAATTTGTAAAATATTACTCAAGGAAAAAAATATAATGAACGGTGCTTTTAAGTTTTTTGGATGTTCCACGTTTGTATTGCTGGTAGCTTGTGCAAACCAGCAACAGCCTCAAACGGCATGTCAAAGTCAGCCTGTGTCTCGACCTGCGATACCGTATTAGCCGACAGCGGGTCTTTCGAGATAACGAGATACGAACAAGCTGCCGCGTTGCCGCCCAGACGAATGATGTCGCCCGCAGCTTTGGTTTCTAGCCACACGTTATCAACATTTGGCCCGTAAGTCTCAAAGGCTTCGCGGAACTTGGTCAGGACGTTGTGGACTACAAC
>NZ_CALETI010000468.1 GCF_937920075.1 uncultured Agitococcus sp. | reverse complement strand
CGCATTGGAGCATGACAATGTCAAAAAATATAGAACAACGTACCCCCGAATGGTTCAAACAGCGTAAAGGCAAAATTACAGGCAGCGTAGCAGGTGCGGCTTTAGGTGTTAATCCATACATGACACCAGATGCACTTATCAGACGTTTAGTGCGTTTATGGCATGGCGCGGAGTCAGAGTTTAACGGTAACATTGCTACCGAGTACGGCTCGCTTAACGAACCCATTGCACAGTTAGACTACACCAACAAAACAGGTAATTTAGTCCATGAGTGCGGCTTTTTTGTCCATCCTGAGCATGAATGGCTAGGCGCGTCCCCCGATGGTATTGCAACAAACCTAAATGACCAAAAGTATATTCTTGAAGTAAAATGTCCGTTTGGGTTACGAAACGACCTATTACCTGAGTTTAAGTCTTTAGAACAACAACCGCACTACTACGCACAAGTACAAATTGAAATGGCCTGTGCCGGCATTAAACAAGCTCACTTTTACCAGTGGAATAAATACGGCGACTCTTTAGAGATTGTCACGTTTAATCAAGAGTGGTTCGATGATGCCATCATTAAGCTATTAGCTTTTTATAACTGCTTTTTGTCAGAGATTGACAATCCAGAACATCTAAATGACATCGTAAAAACGATTGAATCTAAACAAGCTACCGCGCTATTGTCAGAGTATGACCAACTTGGCGAAACAATCGACAATGCAACGCAACGCCAAAAAGAGATTATTGTCGAATTGGCCAAGATTGCTAACAACAAAAATGCAATCATTAACGGTCGCAAGTTTAGTCAAATTACACGGCAAGGCGCGATAAGCTACGCTAAAGCCATCAAAGACCTTTTACCAGGTGCTGACCTTAGCAAGTATCAAGGCAAGCCGACAAGCTACTGGAAATTGGGGTAATTAGCCATGCAATTACGCCCCTATCAACAAGATGCTGTAGATAGTGCTATCGCATGGATGCGTAAAAGTACCGAACCCGCGCTTTTAGAGTTAGCCACAGGGGCGGGTAAATCATGGATAGCCGCCGCCATTGCTTTTTGGATAACCCAAAAAACAGGTAAAAAGGTTTTGGTTTTACAGCCGTCCAAAGAATTGACTTCTCAGAATTTTGAGAAATATCTAGCCACTGGTGAAAAGGCTTCTATATTTAGCGCAAGCGCAAACAGTAAATGCACCCGTCATAATGTCGTCTATGCCACACCTAAAACCGTACTGAATAGCGTATCGCGCTTTGGTGATGCGTTTGCGTGTGTCATTGTTGACGAAGCGCACATGACCACACCGACCATAAAACAGATTATTGCTCACATAGCCGCTAAAAATCCGATGTTACGGGTTATCGGCATGACTGCCACACCATACAGACTTGGCACAGGTTACATCTACCAATACGATGCTACAGGTGAACGTATAAGCAAGCTAGACACTGACGAAACAATAGACGCGTATTACCATAGCCTACTCTATAAGATAAACACACGCGCCCTAATTGACATGGGTTTTTTAACACCTGCTCACACTGACACCACAGCACTACATTACGACACCGACAATCTAACAATAAACAAGATGGGCAATTTTGACGCGAAGCAAATAGAACAAGCCTTTGAGGGTCAAGGCCGCCTTACATCTCAGATTGTCGCTGACGTAGTACAACACTCACAAGGGCGCAATGGCGTTATGCTGTTTGCATCTACTGTTAAACACGCACAAGAGATATTAGACAGTCTACCGCCCGACAATAGCCGCATGCTTGGTGGCGATGTCAACATGGCCAAAGCCGAACGTGAAAAGCTAATAAACGATTTTAAACAACAACGGTTTAAATATATTGTGAGTGTAGGTACATTAACCACAGGTTTTGATGCGCCTCATGTTGACGTTGTAGCGATATTACGCGCCACCGAATCAGCGTCATTATTTCAGCAGATTATCGGACGCGGCCTTAGATTACACACCGACAAAACCGATTGTTTAGTGCTTGACTATGCGGGCAACATTGAACGGCACAAACTGCAAGACGATATTTTTGAACCGACCATAAAAACATACAAAGCAAAAACGAGCTCCGCGATTGAGGCAACCTGCCCTAGCTGTAATTTTAGCAATGACTTTGCAGCTCGTGACAACCCGCAAAAGCTAGGCATAGACAAGCAAGGGTTTTTTTTGGACTTGACTGGCAACCGCATTTTATTGAGCGTTGGTGCTAACGATGCGCCCGTGTATATGCCCGCGCATCTTGGCCGCCGATGCAATGGTTTTGTACAGTCAATACTCAACAAAGGTAAGCTCGATAGATGCGAGTATCGGTGGGCGTTTAAGTTGTGCGAAAAATGCAACCTTGAAAACGACATAGCGGCGCGTTATTGTGAGAAGTGCAAGGCAGAACTGGTTGACCCTAATAGCTCGCTAAAGCATGAAGCCGCACAGGTTAAAGCCGACCCTTACGCCGTATTTACCGAAGAAGTGCTATTTTTTAGCGTTAAAAAAGGCATGAGCAAAGCAGGCAATGAAATGCTAGTCTGTGACTACTCAACACCTACCACACAGTTTAGAGCGTATTATATCGCTGATAGCGATAGCAAGCTGATACAAAGAAAATGGACTAAGCTGTGCCATTCTATTTTTGGCGGCGATGTTAGAAATGTTGATGATTTTGTGCATTTAGCTAATGATTTTGGCTTTGATAGACCTGATACCGTAACCTACCAAAAAAATAAAACCACAGGTTATTTTGACGTGATAGGACACAATTACTACCCAATACATGAGGCGACAACATGAAAATACCCGACTGGCTTAAAACGTATGGCGACACATCATATAGAGGCGACTGCCCGCTAGAAGATGCGGAGTTAATGACGTTTTTTAATGAGCTTAACCGATTGCACCCACAGCTCGCACTTGTTGCAATCCATCCCGATAACGAGGGGCTAGTGCTTGGTACAGGACACCATCACCACATCAAGCAAAAAGCAAAGGGCGCAATCAGGAACGGTGCTGCTGATATTATTATCTGCGGTTGTCCGACTTTTGTTTGTGAGATGAAGCGACAAGACCACACCAAAAGCCGTTGGCAAGATGGCCAGTTAGATTTTTTACAGACTAGCCAAGAATTGGGGGCTTTTGTGTGTGTTGCGCTTGGTTATGAAGCTGCATTGCAAGCACTAAACGACTGGTTAAAACTAATCTAACACCCACAAAAAAGCCACTAATTAAAGTGGCTTTTCTTTTTATCCCTTAATCGCTTTTATCTTCATGATTTCACGCGTAACGTGAGTCAGTCGTTAAATCAACCAAAAAAACCACGCGCCACAATTGGCGCAATAATAAAACTAAAACAGATATACGTTAGCATAATTTACCCCATTGTTTTTTTACATAACAATCAACAATATTAAGGTCTTTGTCATGCTCAATAAAAATGTCTTTGTCTTTTTTTATTGCATCGTTCAATAATTGAGGTGACACATTAAGCTGTCTTGACACTTTTCTTGCATTTCCGACCAATTTTACAAAATCTTTTAATCTGACCATTTTTTGCCTCCAGTGCCTTAATAATAATTTATTTTCTAAAAAAAGTAAAATATTACTTTACAAATATAAAATAAAGTTTTATATTACTATTCATGCAGCAAGCATCGCGGCAAGCCGAAATGAAAGGTTTTGGAAATTTGCAACATGGTCACTAAAGTGCGTAAATCCGAGT
>NZ_CALETI010000467.1 GCF_937920075.1 uncultured Agitococcus sp. | reverse complement strand
ACCGTCTTGCTGAGTTTACGTTAGAAGATACGTTGGTGCTAGTATGAGTTTAGATGTAGAAGCCGCATTGCGTGAGTTTTTGGCTAGTGCGCCACAAACAAAATACATGATTGAAGTGATAAGTATATCTCACTCTAACTTAACACAGACTTATCATTTATGGCGTGAGCCTGTGGATGGTGCTGTTGTTGATGAAGATAGTAATACACTTATTGTGCGCTCTACTAATTTTCAAGTCGGATTGGCAGGAAGCCCCGACAATTTAGACCAAAAGTTCACAATTAGCATTGATACAACTGATGCTGAAAACGTACTACGAAAAGAATTAGACCGAATCCCTTTAGATACTACCGAAAAAATTATAATCACTTATCGCGCCTATTTGTCCGATGATTTAACCGAGCCTCAAGCCGTGCAGCGATTACAAGCCGAGTCTATTAGCTACAATCGCGGCACTGCCACCATATCAGCCGTGGCGCGTAAACTTAATGTGCTTAAAACAGGCGAGCTTTATACGTTTAATAGATTCCCCATGCTGAGAGGGTTTTTATGATAGAACGCTATATCGCCAAACATTACGAATGGCCGCCATGTTGGCAGTTAGTAGCCGATGTTTATGTGAATGAGTTAGGGTTAAGTCTTGATGATTACACGCCTAAAACCGACTCAATGCGCGATGTTGCTAATGCGTTTAGATTAGCATTGCATAACAATAAACACGGCTTTACCAAGCAAGATAAGCCTATGGATTATTTTGTTGTTTTGCTTGGTAAGTTTAAAAAAGTCACGCATTGTGGGTTATATTATAACGGTGGCGTGTTGCATAGCTTGCGTAACATGGTGATATGGCAGCCATTGGCACAAATAGCAGATGATTACGGGCTTATTGAGTATTATAGCTATGACCGTAAAAATTAGTTTTTATGATGGTGTGTTTAGTGGCGAATGTACGGTCTATGAAGCCGAAAGCGTTGGCCATTGGATTTTAGATAATAAAAGCAAATTAGTTAATTTTGCGGTGTTTGATGGCCAACCAAGTTTAGAAACGGACATAACTAAAGATGTGCAAAAACTAATAGCAACCGATGGGGATTATGTTGTTTTAAGTAGTCCTGCTGGTGCGCTTGATGTTTTATTCCCTTTTTGGTCGCTATCAGTGCGAAGCATTGATTATCTAGCCAAACAACTTATACCAACACCAACACTACCAAACAACATAAACCGCTCACAACAAAGCCCTAACAATGCGTTAGCAGGACGTACAAACGAGCCTCGCATATTGCAGCGTATTGAAGATATATTTGGCACTGTACGCTCTTATCCGTCATTGTTGCAGCCTGTTTACTCTAAATATATTAACAATACACAATATGAATATAGCTATATGTGCATTGGCCGTGGTTGGTATGATATTGATGATGTGCGAGACGGTGATTCACTTGTTAGTGATGTTACGGGAGCAAGTGCTGAGTTTTATAATCCGTTTACAAGCCCTAATAGTGGCAGCCCTTTTTTAACGATTGGTGGCGGTATTAGTGAGCCTGTAAGATTAGTTAAAAAATCTAATAACGTTGATGGTCAAACATTACAAGCGCGTAATCAGTTTACACTAATAACTAATACTGACTTTATAGACTTTTATGAGGCTTCGGCATCGCCTGTAACCGTTGGTGATAAAATTGGCGGAATGAGTAATGAGTTATACGATAATTTAACCATTGGTGGTGATTTGATTGTGACAGGTTCGACAGGGTATGACGGCACATACACTATTTCAAACAAACTAGGGTTAGGGACTAATGTTATCGAGTTAACAACATCGACATTTAGTAGTACAGCAACTAGCACTGCTACGTTAACAAGCACTACGTCAGAACCTGAATATACGTCATGGGTAACATTAAAAGACGCTGATATGACTCAAATATGGATAAACATCGTCGCACAGCAGGGGCTTTTTTATGAAAACGGAGACGGTAAATTAACTTTAACTGTAAATTTTGAAATTGACTATCAAAAGCTTGTTGCAGGTACTTATGCGCCCACTGGCTCAATATATACGCACAGCGACACAATAAGCGGAGTTGATAGTAATTTAAAAGGCAAAACCATCGAGATAACAACAGGGTGGACGGGTGCGACCCGGGTTAGAGCGAGGCGTACAAGTAACCATGATTTTGGTTTTAGTGGCTCTGTTGTCGATGAAATAAAATATGAGTCATTAAGCGCGGTTAGTGAATTAAGCGTGACAGATTTTGGCAATGTAACCACTGTGCAAACACTAACTAAAGCAACGACACGCGCCATTGCGCTAAAAGAGCGCAAGTTTAATTGTATTGCAGGGCGTAGAATCCCAACTTACAACGGCACTGTGTTTAGCGGTGAGTTTAATAATGATGGCTCAATATCTAGCGGCACAATATCAGCAACAAATAACCCACCAGATATTATTGCAGCAATCTCCAAAGACAAAACAATAGGTAATCTTGATATTAATATTGATGTCGATATGCCGCAAATATACCAAACATGGTATAGCAATATAAATAACGAATCTTGGACGGGTGGCGTAGAAAACTTAGAGTTTAGCTACACGTTAGACTCTGATAATATCTCATTTGAAGAAACGGTACGCATGATTGCAGACGCTTGTTTTTGTGTTGCTTATCGTCAAAACGGTAAAATTAGATTTAGCTTTGATGGCTTACAAAGTGCAAGCAGTGCTTTATTTACACATAGAAATAAGAAGCCTGCTAGTGATGTGATTAGCCGAAGATTCGCGGCTGATGACCAATATGACGGTATAGAATTTGTTTATAATGACAGCGTAAGCGATGCTCAGGAAACGATTAAACTACCGCTTGATTTAAGCGCAACAAACTATAAAA
>NZ_CALETI010000466.1 GCF_937920075.1 uncultured Agitococcus sp. | reverse complement strand
ACCATGATCTAGGAACGATTTTTTATGCGTGTTATCCCTTTTATTTTTGCCTGTTTTTATCCTTTTTTTAGCTATGCCCAATGTCCTGACATGGAAGCTGTTATAAAAACTCCTATGTTAACACCCCCCATCAAAAAGCACTTTGAACATTTTACCAATAAATTTAATGTAAGCTTTTTTGACCCTTGGCATATGGTTCATGACGAAATAGTCCAACAAGGTCAAGCCATCACAGTGACTGCTAAATTTGATTACAATGCACGTTTTCACAAAGATTTAGAACAAGAATATGTTCAAGCCTATTTAATTGGCACAAACATCAATCAATGGAAAGCTTTAGGACGTTACCAAACAGACGATGAAGGTAAAGTTCAAGTTAATCTAGGCATATTACCTATTGGCGAATACCGTATTCGCTTTGTGGTTGAAGGCGATTTGACATCAACAGATGGTTTTGTTTCTGTGGTTGAAGCAGGTCGCAAAGCCGTGTTATTTGATATTGATGGCACATTAACCAAAAGCGATTTTGAAGCCTATGCCGATTATGTGGGGATAAAAACAGCTAAACCTTATCCCTATGCCATTGAAATGGTAAATGCTTATAAAAACAAAGGCTATCAAATTATTTTTTTAACTGCTCGTCCGTATTGGGTGGCAAAAAATGCACGCGAATGGGCAACAAAAATGGGGATTCCTGCATGGCATTATCGCAGCAATCCTTATGGTGATGGTGCTATTCCACCTAATACTCAAGAACACAAAACCAACTATGTGAAATACCTAAAAAATACCGTGGGTTTAAATATTATTCGTGCCTATGGTAATGCAACAACTGATATTGCTGCTTATGCAGATGGTGGTTTGCCTAAAGCAGAAACCTATATTATTGGTACAAATGCAGGTAAAGAAAATACTCAACCCATTTATAACGATTACACCTATCACTATAGTACCGTGGTGGTAAATACGCCTCAGTCAAGTTCTTGTCCGTTATAACCCCCTCTAAATCTCCCCCTTGTCAGGGGGAGACTATTGTTTAATACATATACGTTGCTGTACCAGCCGCAATTAACTCTTGTTTTTCGTTATGCAATTCCATACGGGTCACACAAATTTGTTTGCCAACACGCAATAAGCTGGCTGTTGCGGTAAACAGCTCTCCTCGACCTACTTTTAAATAATCAATACGCATATCAATGGTTGCTAAACGATTAATACGGGCTGTTCTTTCTTCTTTGGCAGTACCTTTTAACGCCACATACGCCCCACTCATGGCCATTGCACCACCAACCGTATCCAAAGCGGTGGCAATCACTCCACCATGCAACACTTGTTTAAAAACATTACCAATCAACTGTGGCTGCATCGCAAACTCAGCAGTAATTTTATCATTGGACATTTCTTTGATGCTTAGCCCCATAGCTTGGGTAAATGGCACCATATTAAAGCCCATTTTTAAACGCTCTTGCAAAATGCGTGCTTTTTCTTCATCAGTGATCGTGGTTGTATGTTGGTGGCTCATAGCATAAAGTCTCTATTTATAATTTATTATTCGGTTTTAACCGATCAAATGCTTGCTTGGCAATGACCAAAAAAACAATCTTTTTAGGACTTAGTCGGTTAGCACTTATTTAGGGTCTATTTATGAAACTCGCTTTATTAACTGATCAAGAAATTTTGGCTATCGTTAACCCGATGATGGATAATTTAATGGCTGGCTCTACCGCTATTAATCACGCACAACATACCCAAGATTTTACTGAACGCGCCAAAGCCATTGTCACGCCCGAACATTTAGCTTATGTCTGTAAAGATTATCAGGCCAAATGGGGATTTTTTACCCATCGTGAGTTTGTGGCTATTTTTAGACGGCCTGCGTCGATTGCCGTTATTTGGAAACAATTTTGCTCACAACAAGTGGGGGAATTTGTGGCCGAAATTGTGGTGGTCGAAAAAGACGGACATTATTTAATTGACCATGCAATGGTGTTTTAAGTTCCCCTTTCCCAAAGTTAGCAAGGGAATACCCTCTCCTTTTAGGAGAGGGTTAGGGTGAGGTCTAAGCTAAACTCAACACCGCTTGGACTAACTTTTGAATCCCTGCACGCGCTTCACGAATACGTGCTGCATACATATATGCTGGTGTTGTGACAATTTTGCGCTCGCTATCAATCACACATTCATCAACTGCACAATTAACATGTACCCCACCCATCGCGTTAATCGCAGCTGCTGTACCTGCATCATTGCCAATGGTGTATTGTGTGCCTGCTCCACCAATTTTGGGAGCCATAGCAGGTGCAATACACACTAAACCGACAGGTTTCCCTGCTTGACTCATGCCTTGAGCAAAAGCCAATACCTCAGCTTGTACCGTCATGTCGCTGCCTTTAACGGCAAAATTGCATAAATTCTTCGCTGCGCCAAAACCACCGGGAATAATCAAAGCATCAAAGTCTTCAATCTTAGCCTCGGTAATTGGTTTAACATTGCCTCGCGCCAAACGCGCCGCCTCGACCAAGACATTACGGCTTTCGGGCATTTCTTCGCCCGTTAAATGATTAACCACGTGCATTTGCGGCATATCGGGCGCAAAACATTGATAACTGACATCCGCCTCATCTAAAGCCAACAAGGTTAAAGTGGCTTCATAAATTTCACCACCATCTTTAAAGCCACAACCTGATAAAATAACTGCTACTTTTTTCATTTTTTCCATCCTGTCACTACAAAATTTATTTAGCAAATCTAACAGCACTCTAAATTTTTGCTAGAGTACAGATGTAATTATTTTTATTGAGTTGCCTTATGTCCCAATTTACTTTTGCTCGTGGTGCTTTTCCACAAACCCGTATGCGTCGTTTACGCGCTCAAGAATTTAGCCGTCGTTTAGTACAAGAAACGGTATTAACACCTGCCGATTTAATTTACCCGATGTTTGTGTTAGAGGGTGAAAAACGCCGCGAAGCCATTCCGTCAATGTTAGGTATTGAGCGTGTGTCAATTGATGAATTACTCAAAGAAGCGGCTGAATTGGTGGCTTTGGGTGTGCCTGCGGTGGCCTTGTTTCCTGTCACGCCGCCCGAAGCAAAAAGCTTATTAGCTGAAGAAGCATGGAATGCTGAGGGTTTAGCCCAACGTGCAACACGCGCTTTAAAAGCGGCTTTTCCACAATTAGGCGTGATTACTGATGTTGCGTTAGACCCATTTACCACACATGGTCAAGATGGCATTATTGATGAAAACGGCTATGTGCTAAATGATGTCACCACCGAAGCGTTAATTAAACAAGCGATTTCTCATGCGCAAGCAGGTGCCGATGTGGTCGCACCTTCCGATATGATGGATGGTCGAATTGGTGCAATTCGTGCGGCTTTAGAACAAGCAGGCTACCCGAATGTGTGTATTTTGTCGTATGCCGCAAAATATGCGTCTAACTACTATGGGCCTTTTAGAGATGCGGTCGGTTCGGCGGGTAACTTAAAAGGTGGCAATAAAAAGACCTATCAAATGGATCCTGCTAACCGTATGGAAGCCTTACACGAAGTAGGTCTTGATTTGGCTGAAGGTGCAGATATGGTCATGGTGAAACCTGCCATGCCCTATTTGGATATTATTCGTGAAGTAAAAGATACCTATCAAGCCCCCACTTTTGCTTATCAGGTCAGTGGTGAATATGCCATGCACATGGCGGCGATTAGTAATGGTTGGTTAAAGCGTGATGAGATTATTTTAGAGTCGTTAATGTGTATTAAACGCTCTGGTGCAGATGCGATTTTGACCTATTTTGCCAAAGAGGCGGCGAAGTTGTTGCAGAAGTAGCGTGGGTTGACGTAGGAAACCCACGACCGTTTATATCTTGTGGGTTTCGTTCCTCAACCCACAACCGTTAAATTAGTCTTGTCGTTTTCCTGCGTCAATCTACACTATCTATAATTATTTTTCTTCTCGCAATTGACTTCCCTCTTCCCCACCCCTATTAAATAATTTCGACAATAAACAAACAGGAACACCGTTATGTCACTCTCCATGTATCAATCGTCAATTCCCATTTTTATTCACATGTTAGGCAATCTGCGTAACATTCTACAAAAAGGCGCAACTCACGCCACCAACAAAAACTTTGATGCAAGCATTTTAGTCAATAGTCGACTAGCACCCGATATGTTTGCTCTTGCTCGCCAAGTGCAAATTGCTACCGATATGGTTAAAGGCTGTGCAGCGCGTTTAGCAGGCGTAGAACCACCCAAATATGAAGACACCGAAACCACGATTGATGAGTTAATTGCACGGGTAGATAAAACCATTAGCTTTTTAAAAGAATTTAGCCCTACTCAAATTGATAATACCGAAGACAAAGCCATTACCCTTGCCTTACGCACTCGCACCTTAAACTTTGATGGCAAAACCTACTTGCAGCATTTTGTGATTCCCAATATGTATTTTCATATCACCACCACCTACAACATTTTGCGTCATAATGGTGTAGAACTGGGTAAACCAGATTTTATTGGTGGTTAAAAATCCTCTTTTAGATAGTGCAAAATAAAAAGCCCTTGCACAATGGCAAGGGCTTTTTTTATGGCTTTTAAGAATGTTGCTTAAACAGCAACTTCTTTACCATCTTTGCGATAAATCACGATGGTTGCTGAGCGTGGACGTGCTGTTTTATTACTATTTACCACGGTTGGGTTAGCAACATCTGGCCAGTTACTGCTAATGCTCGTTAAATTACCATCTTCACCAGGATGCTGAATATTCACAAAAATAGCCTTGTTATCAGGAGTCATCGTCACACCTGTAATTTCACACTCTTTAGGGCCAACCAAAAAGCGGCGTAAATTGTCTTCAGTTGGATTTTTACCCTTAAAGGTATCTTGTGTATCAATGGTTGTTTTGCCACCATCCCCAACTTTACCTGTCACTGCGGCTAACATCATACAGTTCGTCACATCAGTGTAAGCACCATCATCAGTTTGAATCCACAAGATACCGCGTGAGTCAAACCACAAACCGTCAGGGCTAGACATATCGTTAGCACTGGTTAAGTTAGAGACGTTAATTTTGCTTTTATCCGCATCTTCCTCTGCGGCAAACACATAAACATCCCATGTAAAACCTACAGCACTATGTTCGCCGTCTGTTTCTTTCCAACGAATAATATGGCCATGTGGGTTGCCTTTACCTTTTTTACCGTCTTCGTCCGTGTAATTACGTGGGTTAGCAGCATCCACAGGATAACTTGTACCACGATTACTGTTATTAGTTAAAGTGAGGTAAATTTCTCCCGTTTTTGGATGTACTGCTGTCCATTCAGGCCTGTCCATTTTGGTTGCACCCACAGAGTCTGCGGCTAAACGAGCATTAACCACTACGGCTGCTTGCGAAGTAAATGGATATACTGCATTATCAGCCACTAAACCATTTACACCAAAACTTAACTCTAACCACTTACCTGTACCATCAGCATTAAATTTGGCAACATACAATTTGCCATCATTCATGTATTTGTCGCCAGCGGTTAAACCACCTGTTGCATCGGCTGCATCCCACACTTTTGCCGAAACAAACTTATAAACATATTCACCGCGTGAGTCATCACCCATATAAAATACGACAGGCTTACCCACTTTAACAGGTGCAATCACACAACCTTCGTGGGCAAAACGACCTAAAGCAGTACGTTTACGTGGTGCATTACTGGCACTGAATGGGTCAATTTCAACTACCCAACCAAAGGTATTTGGTTCATTACGGAAGTCGGTGTCTGCTGTTTTGGCTGCATCTAAAATAGTGGCATTCCAACGGGTAAAACGGTCATCGCTATCACTAGCCGTTGACCAAGAATTTGCACCTGTTGAGCTAGTCACACCATAACGTTTTAAACTGGCTAATTCAGCTGTGCTACGTAAACTATCATCCGTACTTGGACGTTTAAAATACCCCGCCCAGTTTTCTTCACAGGTTAAATAAGTACCCCAAGGCGTATAACCATTCGCACAGTTATTTAATGTGCCACGACCTTTTTTGGCTTTGGCATCGTATTTAGTCACTAAGAAACGACTAGCCGCAGCGGGGCCGTGAAACTCCATCACTGTGTTTGGTGTAACACGACGGTTTAAGGTATTCGCTTTATCAACCGCAAATGAACCATTGCTTTGGCGATTAATCGCGACAACGCTGACGCCATGACAATTAATTTCTTTTAAGGCTTCATCAACAGGACGTTTGCCATCGACTGTTGTTGGACCACTAGCGTGTAAGAAAGCACTAGTAATATTTTCATGATTTAAACACAACAAACCTTTATCCGAGGTTTTTGAACTCCATTTACCATCACTGCCTAAACCAAAAAAGCTCATACCATCATGATGGTCGCCTGCACGAAACTCATAAGAATCTGCTGTTTCAGAACCATCATTTGCCCATGCAGAAGTTGTTGTGTTTAACGCATCCCCTAAAGCATAAACAACTGCGACTTCATAACCTGTTGGTACAGTAACCACATCATTTAAATTTTTAGCAACTGGTGTGAAACCTAATTTTAATTCTGGTTCAGGTGTTGCAGCAGGAACGACTGTATCATCGGAATTACCACAGCCAGTTAAACCACCTAACATTAAAGCAGCAGTTGCTGACATGCCACCTAAAACGGTTTTACGGCGAGATATACGAACTTGTAAGACTTCATTAAAATGAGAATTAACTGAATGATTGGTGTCGTCTTGTTCTTGATGAGTATCAATATAAGGGCGTTGTTCAGTCATGTTAAAATACCTAGCATATGGCGGATAATTTTCTACGCCATACACTAAGTACCACTGATGACATTGATTTGACTAAACGATGACAGTTTAGTGAAAACCGTTTTTAATTGAGTGCAACTCTAGCCTTTGCCCCAGCCACTAAACGTTCGGTGCTAATAATCGCACGAGTATGTGTGCCTTCGCCAATTTTGCCACCTGCATCAAAAGCTTCAATAGTAAATTTATAAAGTTTGCCTTCTTTGCCTACATAGGTAGCAACCGCTTGAACAACTTCATATTTGGGCGTTGCTGCTAGATGCTGAATATCCACACCTACCCCAACCGATAACTCACCGTCATTGAGTAACACTTTTAAACAACGTGCAGCAGCTAACTCCATTAAGCCCACCATCCGCGCAGTCGCAAAGACTTCAGGAAAATCATCATCCGCCATCACCGCAATCGCTTTAGCGGTATCCATATCCGTCACCGTCATTGAGGCTGTGCCAGTGCTACCTTCGGCCAAATGTTTGTGTTTGGCTATTAATGCTTTACCCTCAAAACTAATGCCTGCCCAACCATCACGCATAAAATTACGAATATTGCCATGACCTGAGCCTTGTGGATCATTTAAGACTTCTTGATAAAAACGACCAAAACAGGCTAAGGTTTCTTGTTCATTTAAATTATTTAATAAAGCAAAGGCAAAAATACGACACGAGCCTTCGTTTTGGCCTGCTTCATTCATCACGACTGTGGTTATACCATTGGCAAAACGCGTGGGCTGATAGTCGTATAAAGTATTAATGACATGAATCGTATCTTCAAAATCTACATCTTTGTTGCGTAACTTGGCGAAAAATTCCTGTAACATGGCTAGATATACCCTTGGTATTATTAACTAAAAATAATGTTTGAATTGTGCCTTGCTTTTTATAATTTGATAAGAGGATTTTGATAATGGGTAAGAATGTGGTGATTACTGGTGCATCTAGTGGCATTGGTGCTGCTTTAGCAAAGGCATTTGCACAAAAAGGTTATAATTTAGGATTGGCTGCTCGTCGTTTAGATAAGCTTGAAGATTTAGCACGACAGCTCGAAGAGCAATATTCTATTCAAGTTGCTGTGACTGAATTAGACGTTCAAGATGATAGTCAAGTTGCACCAGCACTCAGTCATTTAGCACAACAACTTGGCCAACTAGATATTGTCATTGCTAACGCGGGGATTACTGGCGCACGACGTAGTGGTAATGGTAACTTAGCAATTGATAAAGCAATTTTTCAAACCAATTTAATCGGTGCGATTGCGACCTTAGATGCAGCAACAAAAATCTTTTTGGCTCAAGGTCATGGTCAATTAGTGGGAATATCGTCGTTTTCTGCCTTTTCCCCCTTACCCACCAGTGCTGCCTATTCAGCCAGTAAAGC
>NZ_CALETI010000465.1 GCF_937920075.1 uncultured Agitococcus sp. | reverse complement strand
GGCTCATTTAGTGGTGACACAACATCATCTATCACGCTTTGTTGAGCAATTTGTTGTAAAGCCGTTTTTGCATCTTGTTTAGCTTGACTAGGGGGTACTATCACTGCCAATACTTGTCCATGTGAAGTGATAGACAACGATTCACCCATTTGTGCCACTTTTAAGTAATAGGCTAAATGACTACGAAAGTCACTGATATTAATGGTTTGCATTGCTATCTCCAAAATCGTACATAACTATTGTACAATATTTACTTTATTATCCCAAATTGTTTAACAGCTCACCATCTGCACCACCACCAAACGACTACCCTCACCGCGTGATAACAACAATTGCAAACCATCTACCAACGCAATTTTATCGCCAATGGCAATCGTTTGTTTATTAGCCACACTCATCAAATCGGGCAAAGCCTCATTGACCAAATACCATTGTTGTTGATGATAAACAAAGTAACCAATTCGACGTTTTTGTTCAGGCGTTAAACGCTCATTAGGAAATAATAATTTATTGCTATGCCATTGATATAACGATTGATTGTGATAAACCATGACACGATGGTTATCAGGTAAAAACCGCCCTTCTTGAGAAGCAGAATATAAATTTAATACAGGTAATTGGCCAACAAAGGGCGTTTGGCAAAACGGACAAATGGGCTTGGTACTATTAGCAAACACATACCATTTTTGCTCGCAGTCATGATTAATACAAGGCTGAATTAAATCAACGGTTTTGACCAAAGCCTGTTCCCATTCATCGGCACTGGGACGTAACTGTGGCTGATGTAAACCGTCAATAAAAGCGCGTTCAAATAACGGACTTAAATAACTACCTGTTAGGGTATAAGGTAACTTTTGCGTATCTTTCCACGGTAATTCTGAGGCTTTAACATAAGCAACATTAATCCGATTGCTGCTGTCTGTAGGATGCTCAATAAATAAGGCCTTTTCGCCCATCATCAAACTTTCATCATGTTGCGAGTCTTTCACATCATGCACTTTATCACCACGCAAAGGATGGCGATATAATAAGTACATATAAATTAATACTGCCAAAGCGTGTTCATCGGTGCGAATACTAGGTAACACACGTTTGGGGTCGTTACGCTCTAAATGCGCAGTTTTAACACACTCGGGTGCAATAAAATCAGGCGTTCCCACCACATCAGGTGCAAATTTATCAGGCACAACCAAACCATCTAAATCAATTAAACAGGCACTGCCTGTAATGGGATCAACCAAGACGTTTTTATATGACAAATCGGAATGAGCTAAACCTGCAGCATGTAAACGGCGCGTAGCACGGGCAATTTGCAAACAAATGCGTAAATGATGCAACCAATTGCCTAACTCACGACTATCTAAAAACTTTTGTCGATTTGATGGTGAAGCAAACCATTTGCCTTCTTTTTCTTTGCCTTTAATGCCAAGCATATCGTTTTGTTTAGAGCCATAATCAAAAAAGAAATGGCTGGCATAAAATGGCATCACGACACCAATTTTTCCTTGATATTCAACCATTGCTGTTGGCCAACAATACAAACCACGCCAATAATCACCGCCTTGTTGATTAAAAATCCGCTCTCGATATTGACCTGTAATCAGTTGCAAACGCTCTTTTAAAGCTTGGTCATTCTTCTTTCTAAACAAAGCTACGACATAACGTTTATCGGGCGAAAAATACACATCCTTCATTGCGCCAGCCGCTTTGATTTCATCAACAAATTCGACCACTGAACCATCAGAAGCGGTTAAACGCACTACATTAGCCATGTTATTTTTCCAAAATTACCACTAAAGTACGGTCATCGTGATTGCCTTTTGACCAAAAATCTAAACAGCTTAATAAATTTTTATCATCATCTAAGGCTTGATGTTGTTGTAAATACTGCCATAAATATTGCCATGCTTGGTCACAATTTAAGGCATTATCTGAGTCAAAAAACGCATCACTGACGCCATCGGTCATCAATAAACAGGGTACAAACTCTTTAGTGCAATAATTTGTTATAGGAGCTTGCATAAAATTACTATCACTTAAAAATCGCGTTTCGCCTGCATAATCACCACTATCGGGCATATTTAATAAACTGACTTGTTGTGTTTGTGGCGAATACAAAGCGATTGCACCATCACCTATGGCTACCGTCCAATACACATATTCTTTTTTTTGATTATCAAAATAACACAACACTATTAACACAGTACTGGCGTAATCTTTAACTGGTGTTTGTTGATGTTGTGCTTCATGTTCTATAGCGCATATCGCTTCAGCCAATGCACCTTTTAATTCAAGGTTAATGTCTTGCCTATCAACAGGTATTGGTCTAGACAAGATTTGCGTTAAAAAACTCCCCATCGTTTGACAAATTAACCATGAACCATAACGACTATATTGAGCACTACCAGCCCCATCAGCCACAATCGCTAATTGCCAATTTTCACCTTGTGCAATAAAAAAATCATCCTCTCTAAATTGGCCTTTATGGGCGTGAGAGCGGCCACGTTGACTGGCAGCGAGTATTTTATAGTGAGCATTGTGCAAAGATTGACTACGGCTATCAGGCTTGGCATATATTTCTTGGTTATTGGAAGGAATATTTTTCCATAAAGAGCGAGGGTCTGGATTAATGATAAGTTGGCTGTGACTGGTTTTAATGGTGCTATATTGATTTTCGATAATTAATTGATAATAAATAACCAGAGCATACTGCCCGATTGTTAATGGTTGGCCACACAATATTTGTTCTTGCTCATTAAAGGTTAAACCCGTTTCAGGGGCAATATCCACCGCCACCACATGCACTTGTTGAACATCATTACTCAAGCGCTGAAAATATCGCTGCCCAACCGAGGCTGGCACTAAGCTAAACACCATGATGGTTTAACCTCGAGCACGACTAATGTCAAAACCATCACTATCAGCACTGGCCATAACAAAGTTATTTTGATACTGACAATGAGGACAGTTAGCTGCACCTTCACCATCTATACAAAACAGTTGATTACAATTACCACAAGCGGCAATCGCATAATGATGACCACAATGGGGACAACCTGCCCCACCAATTAACATATCGGTATTAATGGTTGGTGTGGCCATGCTGTTATCACACAACTCATAATAATCTTTTTCTAAAGCTAACACTCCCGCCATATGGTAACGACCAAAATCGACTTGATACTGACCCGCATCAAATCTCATCGGCATTCGTTCATATTTAATCAAATAGGGCAAACGATAACGCTGACACATTCCCGATAAAATCACATAGTCTTCGTCAACTTTAGCCGCCAAGCCTAAATCGCCAATTTGCGACATAATCGAATCATCAAGCTTGGCTAAATTCACCCCACCAGTATTAGCTGAGACACTACGACTTTGTGCCACTACTGACTGACTGACCCAATCAATAAACTTTTTAAAATCTTCATCACTTTGTGCATTTAAATGCACGACATTTGGCGTGAGTTTACGTAAAGCTTCCAAATCGGCATATTGACCCACACCAATAGCAATTAATGCCGCTTGTTGCTGATAATATTTTTGCCAACGATACACTGCGTCCTTAATCTCATCAGTTGGTTTACCATCTGTCATCAAATAGACAATCGGCTTCCAATCGCCCTTTCGATCAGGTGTGGTTTTAATGACTTGATTATCTATTTCTTTCATCAAGTGTGTTAATGCTGCCCCCAAGCCTGTGCCTGAGCCAATTGGCAAACGCGGCGGATAAAAAACCGCCATCTCGACCAAAGGGGTTAAGGTTTTCGCCTTGCCAGCAAAGGCAATAATGGATAAATAAACCGTTTCTAAAGCATAAGGATCTGTTCTTAAACTGCTGACTAAACGCTCTAAGCCTTGTTGTAATTGCCGTAAGTTTTCGCCTGCCATCGACTCTGAGACATCAAGCAAAAAAAATATTGGTAAACGGCGCATATAAAATCCTTGTTTTTATTTAGTTAGAAAGATTTTCCCTTCGACTTCGCTCAGAAAGCTTTTTACGCTGGTTGAGCGAAGTCGAAACCAACCCTTAAATCACAATATTGATTTCGGCAGGTGGTGGAGGCAAAGCTGAATCATTATTTTGCTGATTGGCACTGACCGTGGCTGATACCCATTGGAAGAACTGGGAAAAAGTACTGCTATCCATTGTATCCAAACTTACTACTGTGTCAGTGAGTCGCTTTAAGGCACTGGCATCGGCTTTATGCCCTGCCGCACAAGCAATAATTTTGGCAAATGATCGGCGTTGTACTTCTTCTAATGCCTCTGTATAAGCCAAGGTATCTGACGGTTTTCCATCAGTCATGACAAATAATAAAGGCTGTGCATCCTTAGTGCGATTAAGTTCACTATCCACTTTTTGGCAAATATGCATTAAGCCCTCGCCCAAAAATGTTGCGCCTGATTCAGGACACACAATGTCAGGCAAAACAATATTGCGAATGGCAGTGAGCGGTAACACCTCTTTAATGAGCGAATCAAAAGTAACGATAGATAAATAAATATTATCTAAAGCATGATGTTGTTGGCGCAAAGATGCCATCATCGCACGCAAACCAATATTTACTGAGGTAATTGGCTCACCACGCATCGAACCTGAGGTATCTAATAATAGATACACGCAAAAACGTTGACTCACAGCCACCTCACCCAATGTAGTTTTTCAACACATCAACAAAATCATCACTATCATGCGGTGTACCTAATGCTTTAAAACGCCAACCATTAGCCTCACGAACAACCTCTGCAAAACTAATCGAACACATATTATCGTAGTGAGATTCAGCACTAATATCATAACGACATAATTCTTTACCTTTATTATCAACAGCACGAATAAAAGCATTTTTTAATTGGCCAAAATGTTGGGCTCGTTTTCGCCCTTCATAAATAGACACCACAAATAAGATACGTTGATATTTATCACTCAGATTATTTAACTTAACGATAATTTGCTCATCATCGCCATTACCTGCACCTGTACGATTATCGCCTGTTAACCAAATATGACCACTGGGATGTTTTTGACTATTAAAAAACACTAC
>NZ_CALETI010000464.1 GCF_937920075.1 uncultured Agitococcus sp. | reverse complement strand
GTGGATCGGTATCAGCTAAGGTCAAAGTCATTGCTGCTTTTTGTTGTTGACGAACTTCCAACCACGCATGATGTAATAAATGACGAAAACTATCACTATCCTTAGGATGGGTAAGTGGTGAATGTAAAGCTATATAATCAACAAGTTGACCTTTTGCAGGTAAAACAAAACCACCCGTTAAACGACTCCACCAATTATAAATAGGTCTAAACATAGCAACGGTACGATTGTAATCAACGACCCGTGTTTGTTTAAAATTCTTTTGATTCCACAACCCTACCAAACCAACTAATTGCTCATCATCAAATAACACTAAAAAATCATCAATGTTTAAACCATTAAAATAAGGGTGATGATGTGTTAGCTGATAAAAATCATAACGTGGTAAAAATTGATAGTGCTCCGCCATTTGTTTAATAAAGGCATTCATTGCTGGAATGTCAGCAATTTGTGCACGTCGTATTTGTTTGTGAGGGGTAAATAAGGCTTTACGGCCTGTAATAGTATGGGTGCTAATTGTTCCTAATGAGCGATAAATTGGTAGCCCTGCTCTGCCACCTTCTAGTGCCGAACGAGATTTATCATTGGCACTTAAAATAACTGATTGATACCAATCTTCTTGCACACAATCACGAACTGCGCGATTGATATACATCAAAACACGACCACCTTGAAATTGTTTGTCAATGCGTAAGTCAGCACCATAACGAATACGCTGCAAATGACCATCAACAAACACTTCACGCCATCCCATATTCACCATGGCAACTAAACGCTTATCGTTTTGTTTTTCAATAACAATCGTATGTGGGTGTTGATGGGTAACACTGGCCGAATCAAAATAATTTGGTAAACGCTCAAACGCAAATTGCACACCATTAGACGGTTGAGGTTGGGACATCAACGCCAAAATTGCCACATTATCAGCGGCTGTTGCCAATCGTGCGACAAAGCCACTCATGATACCTTGTCCCATTGCTGATCTAAAACAAGCTGAGCCGAAGGTAATAAACGCTCGATCGCCGCACGTTGCACACGGCGAACTGGCTCTGGTTTAATGTTACCTTCAATCATGCCACCT
>NZ_CALETI010000463.1 GCF_937920075.1 uncultured Agitococcus sp. | reverse complement strand
GGTATCCAAACGCATCAACCAAATACATAAAATACCCCACATTGGCTTTAAGTTTAAAACTAGCAATCATTCGATCAAATAGAATTGAATTAAATGGGATATAGCCCATATATAACCCTAGGCCAATCAATACAATCCACATATACCCAGAGAGATAATGGTTTACAAATAGCAAAGTACTAAAACCACAAATCAAAAATCCAATCAAAATAATACATTGCGCAAGATAAAATGCTTGCTTATTATTTTTTATATAAATCATACTTGCAATTAAAATGAGTACACAAATTGCAATAGGAATTTCCGTAGTTGTAAATATAGAAGCAGTGTTAACATACCCTAATTCATTCCATAATTCAGCAGCAAAATTGTCACGAATGTCTCTAAACAAAGAAAGCAGCATATAAATGATAATGAAAGAAATTAAGCCAAAACTGAACTGGCTAAAAAAGAATTTTCTATCTTTTTTATTTAAAGGAACTCGAACAGATTTTTGCAATTGTTCTTCTTCCGAAGGAGGAGGAATCTTTTGCAATAAGTAAACTAAAAATATAATAGGCAGAAGGAATATTGCACCTGTATAAAATGGAATCCAATTTTCTGCTACATGATATTGTATCTGTAAAAACTTGCCAACAGATTTGACAAATCCAGATGAAACAATAAAGCTTACCGCCATGGTGGCTCCAATGAAGTCTGTAGATTTTCGTCCTTCGACAAATGAAAAAATCAATCCCCACAGTACACCTAAAGGAAGCCCATTTAAAAATAAAAATAATACATCTTCATCGATATTCATGCGCTCCGCAATGGTTTCAATCGCTTTACTAATACTGGTTCTTGTAGCAATTGGTTGACTCAGCGTAGTGTCATCATCATTTATTAACACGAGTGAATGGCCATTGGTATCAAAACGATTATCAAATAAACTTTGTACGGATTCTACTTCGCGTCTAAAAACACTTTGATAAGCTGCTCCACCAACCCCTAAAAAATACCAATCTACTTTACCATCCTCGCCTTCTTCAAGCTGTGCTAAAGCACGATTCAGTAATAATGGTTGCACATAAAAAGCCGATTCTTGGGTAATATTAGGAATTGGCTCTGCCTCAACAGTTTCCACGGCATACCATAAACGTTGGTCAGCAAATAAGGTAAACCAACCAAACAATATTCCGACCGCTAAACTCACATTAATAATGCGTAACCACCACACCCAACCCAATTGTCGGCCAAAGACAAACATCAATGCCGCTGTTGGCCATGCAAACAACACAGGATAAACATAAGGAATCCATTTATCGGCGTTATTCGGTAGCCATTCTTTTTGACCCGCCCATTGAATAGTCGTCTGTAATGAACCCACAACAATATCCGCTGCCAACCACAAAATGACAGGAGCTAAAGTTAAACGCCACAAGCCATAACGCTGTGACAGAAATAAACCAACAATCAATAACAAAAATGGTGGAATAATATAGGCAGCAAAACCAACAGGCTGTAGCTCTCCGTCTAAACCTTGACTAATTAAATCAAAGCTAAAACTGGTTAATAAGCTTCCTAATAAAAAACTTAAAAACTGCACAGGTGTGGGATGTAAATGGGTAAATGCCCGCTTTAAGCCTAATAGCATCAATAAAGCAGCGACAAAATTATCGAAAAAATGGCGGGCAAATTGGCCAACTGGCCGTTGAGACATGATTGTTATCCTAATAAATTAGCGCGCGAATCATAGCATAAATAAACCTCAGTAAATGCAAGTGGCTATCACTTATTTATTGTCTCATCAGGCAAATTTACAAACTCAGCGACATGAATATGCGCTGTGGTTTGAAAAGGCACAACCCCCAAACAGGGTGCAGGCAAAATACGTTTTAAGGTCTGAATGTTTTCTTCTAAAGCGGCCATCTCTGGATCGATACAATTAGCTACCCACCCTGCCAAACGTAAACCATCTTTCGCAATGGCCTCTGCGGTTAAAATGGCATGATTCAGGCAGCCCAAACGCATTCCCACCACTAAGACCACAGGTAACTTTAATTCTTTCGGTAAAGCCGATAATAGCTCTCGGTCACTGATTGGCACACGCCATCCACCTGCCCCTTCAACTACCGCAAACTGTGGACGATGACTTAAGGTGGCGCGGGTATAACCAACTAATTGATTGATTGTTAAACGTTTATTGGCGCGTTGTGCGGCAATGTGTGGTGACAAAGGTTCAGCTAGGGTGACAGGATTTATTTCTTGATAAGGTACTTTTATGCTGCTTTGCGCTTGCAAGGCTAAAGCGTCACTATTACACAAACCGTCATCCGTCATCTCACAACCTGAAGCAATCGGTTTTATCCCTAAAGTGCTTAAACCGTGTTGTTGAGCCTTAGCTAACAACGCACAGGCGATGGTGGTTTTGCCAATATGCGTATCTGTGCCTGCAATAAAATAAGTGGGCATTTATCAAATCCTTTAAGATTTTATGTTGGCTAAAAATGCCTTATAGGTTTGTGCCGCTTCTTTAGTGCGTTCAATTTGTGGCGCATGACCGACGCCCTTAAAAATCACGACCTGTGCCTGAGGCATCAATCTTTTAAAAACTTCTGTGCTAGACACATTAATAACTTTGTCTTGATCGCCCCATAATACCAACGTCGGGACTTTGATTTGCGGTAGTATTTCTTCGGGATTTAACGAATATTTGAGGTTTAACTCTTGATAGATTTTTTCACCCAGTTTTTCACGAGAGATAGAAATACGCGTTAAAGTCGCGATAACAGGTGAAGGTATATAAGGTGGCTCGGACATGGTAAAAGCTAACATTTTTTTATAATCTTCTTCATTACGCACAATTAACGGATTTTCGCCTTTTTGATTACGCAAATATAACTCACTCGGTTGCGGCGAAATCACTCCTGCCGAATTCATTAATGCCAAACTTTTAACATAGCTTGGCGCGAGGTGTGCGACATGAAATGAAATCGCGCCACCCATCGAATGCCCCATAATATGTACTGGCTGCGTTAATTGTAGTTTGTCCATGATGGCAATTACCCGTTTAGCTTGTTCAGGAACGGTATAGCTTTTATCCATCAAAATATTGCTATCGCCATGCGCGGGTAAGTCAATGGCAATCACGTGATAGTTTTTGGTCAGTTGTTTGGCCATCCTAATCCAAATATCTTTATTCGACTGAAAACCATGAATTAATAATACGGTTTCTCCCTGACCGCCTTCTAAATAGGGCGTAGTAAACTCCCCAACGACGATTTCTTTGAGCTGAAGGTCGGCTTGTGACCGCTCCATACTAATCGCCCAATTTGATAATTTTGTCTCAATACTGGCACAAGCTGTTAATGCCAAGCTCAAGGCTAACAAACTTGCTGTAACTATTTTTCTCATGGTTTACTCAGATATTATGTTGTAAATTCACTTTTTGACCGTACACCATCAAGACTTCATAGTGTAAAGGAATGCCTTGTGACTGCCGATAGTGTTCCATCGCGTGCTCTAAGGCTAATAATTGCCCTCGCCCCCATAAACCTTGTTGACGTGGTTGTTGCAACTCGTTTGCACCTATCGCTTTCAGACTCTTTAATAATGATTTTGTTGAGTCATAGTATTGATAAAACGCGCTTTGTTGCTGACTTTGTATTGTTAAACCTACGTATCGGAATGCGTCTAACCATGTTTGTGTAGCAAAAAATTGATTAGTATGACGTCTAATATCAAGCTGCGCCCATGCCTGATTTAATTCTCTTAATGTTCCATCTACAGGAATCGCTAAACAAAACTGACCATCTTTTGCTAATACACGCGCTAATTCTTGAGCAAAATTTTGCGGCGATGCCAGCCATTGCAAGGCAAAATTACTCACTACTGCATCAAAGCTATTGTTTTGGAACGGAAGAAAAGCGGCATCAGCTTGAATGGGAATAATTGAGGGATGTTGTAACTGCTCGGCTTTTAACATCGGCAAAGCAATATCTAAAGCAACGATGACATCAATCGGATGATGTTCAGCAATATCTCGCGTAAGCCAACCTGTGCCACAACCAATATCTAAGACCCGACCTTGTAAAATTTGGCCAACCATCAGCTGTTGTGCCGATTGACGTTGTGCCAAAGCTTGTTCATCGTAATGAGCTACTGCCGAGCCAAAACGCTGAGCAATCCGCTCATTAAACAGCATCGTCATACCCATTACCACGCAAAAATCGTATAATCATGTCGCTTAAGGGTTCAGGGTGCGACAACAATAAAACATGTGCTGCATCCGCAAAAGAACCAAAAGTGATTTGAGAATTAAGCGCCAATAAGGCATCAACATCTATATTTACCAATTTATCTTTTGTACCATATACCCATAACATCGGACAACGAATCTTTTCTACTAAAGGGCGATAATCTTGCGCTAAATCGGCTAAACCCTGTAATAACTGTAGATGATGAGGTATGGGGTGTTGTGCTAAAAGTTGTTGTAAAAAACGCAACTCTTGACGTTGTGTGTTTGAGCCTTGTGTTTGTAACCCCATAAAACGCAATAAAGCGGTATAAGCATTTTCTTCAGTATCTTGTTGAAATTGCTGAAAATTTTCTATAGGCATGGCATATGGCCAATCGTTACGCGCCACAAAACAAGGGTCGGCAGCTAATGCGACAATCGCTTGTACACGTTGCGGATGCTGAGTGGCCAATTGCAAAATCACACTGACACCCAATGACCAACCTATGTACACTGCTTTGGGTGGACAATTCGCTAAAATCTCATTTAATTCATCTTCATGGCTCATTATTTGACTGTGGCCATAACCTGCTCTATCAATCACCGTAATGTTGGCAAACGTTTGTAAATATTCAATCAATTTTTGCCATACGCCACTATGCAAGCCCCAACCATGAATGAGCACAATGTCTAATTGTTTTTGTGAATAGTGGCGTACTTTTAGTTTAGACATCTTTTGTCCTCAACTCCGCTAAGGCATTAATCAGCGCTTGCACATCCGCCGTTTTATGAGCAGCGGTTAAGGTAATTCTTAAGCGCGACTCGCCAACAGGCACAGTGGGTGGACGAATTGCAGTCACCCAAAAACCTTTATCAGCCAAAGCCTGACTTAACTGTAAAGCACGTTGCTCATCACCCACCAATAAAGGTTGAATCGCGGTATCGCTGGCCATTAATGACCAACCTTGTGCTAAAACTTGTTGTCTAAAAACTTGAATATGCGCTTGTAATTGTTCGCGTCGCCATGTTTCTTGAGCAATTAAACGCAAACTTTGTCGTGTGGCGGCAGCAACGGCAGGCGGTAAGGCAGTGGTATAAATATAGGGTCGGGCAAAATTGCGTAAATAATCAATCAACTCTTGGCTACCTGCGACAAATGCACCAAACGTCCCCACCGCTTTACCCAAGGTAGCCATATAAATCGGCACATCATCCACCGTACAGCCAAAATGTTCGCTTGTACCTGCACCTGTTTTACCCAATACGCCAAAACCGTGGGCATCATCAATCATTAATGCCGCTTGCTGTTGTTGGCTGACCGTTACCAATTCAGGCATTAATGCCATATCGCCATCCATGCTAAACACAGCATCAGTCACCACTAATTTTTTCAGGCTGTCATTCGCTTGTAGTTTTTGCTGCAAATCGTCAACATCATTATGTTGATAACGACTAAAACGCGCACCGCTGCTTAAACCACCATCTAATAAAGAAGCATGGTTCAAACGGTCTTCAAACACGGCATCTCCACGCCCGACTAGCGCATTTATCACCCCCAAATTAGCCATATACCCTGTTGAAAATAATAACGCTGCTGGACGTTGACAAAAAGCGGCTAATTCTTCTTCAAGGGCTTGATGTTGGCGATGATGACCACAAACCAAATGTGCTGCACCACTACCGACACCATCTTGCTCGGCTGATTGAATAAAGGCTTTTTTGACTAAAGGATGATTGGCTAAACCTAAATAATCATTACTCGAAAAATTGAGATAGATTTGGCCTTGATGAATTAACGTCGCGCCTTGAGGAGAATCATGGGTTTTGGATTGCCGAAATCTCTGTTGTTGATGGCGTTCGAGGAGTTTGGTGTGAGGTTAAAGTGGGAAAGGGTCATGACTGAGTAACTTTTGGAGTGCTTGGAAAAATTCCAAGATTCAAACGACCATTTAAGTTATGAACCCATATGCCCGCTTTACCGACATAGTAGGTATGAAAATCTTCAACTTCAATGTTATAAACATAATCTGTATACATGTAGTTGACTGAATTTGGGTTGTCGTAGGCATCAATGATACTAGGTCTTCTTTCGCTTTCGTCATAAGCATTAAAATAGAATTGCGTATCAGGATGCTCAAACTCTGATAATACCTTTGTATTTTCATCAGGATGCAATGACCTATCCCAATTCATACCATACCAGCCAAACTCGAACTCTGAAAATCCCTCTTTTCCTATCACCAGTAGAGGGTTGTTTTGTCTAAAATCAACCAGCATTCCAAAATTACTACG
>NZ_CALETI010000462.1 GCF_937920075.1 uncultured Agitococcus sp. | reverse complement strand
CGCACTCCCCATTGCCTCCCTCACTGGCTCACCCCTAACGGCCATTGTTGGTCAACCCGTCATCTTTAACCTCAGCAACAGCAAAGCCTTAGAGGGCAAAATTTGCTCGTACCTCTTTGCAGGTGGTGGCGAAATAGGTGACAGTGGTGGTGGCGATTGCAGCAATCCTAGCCAAGTATTAACACTATCGACTATTACCGAAATGTACACCACAGCAGGCACCTACACCGCCACGCTCACCGTCACCGACAGCCAAGGCAACACCGCCACCACAAGCCACGTAATTACCGTGACCGCCGCTACCCAAACAGCCGCCACTGGCCTATTAAACGACACAGGCATTACCGCGTGTAGCGACCAAAGCACCCTGTTTGCCGACTGCACTGCCGCAACAATGGGCGGTTGGTTTGGCCTAAACCAAGATGCCCAATTAGGCCGCGATGCTTTAGCAGCCAAAGGCCAACTTAGCAAAGTGGGTGGCGGTGATGCAGGCTTTGACTTTACAAAAATAAGTGCCACAGGTGCAGCATTGCCTGCTAATGCGACAGCGTGGAGCTGTGTGCAAGACAACCACACAGGCCTGATGTGGGAGGTTAAAACCGATGATGGCGGCTTGCGCGACAAAGACAACCGCTACACATGGTACAACACCAACAGCAGCACCAATGGCGGTTTTGAGGGCTATGTAAATAACGGCAACAACACCCAAGCCTTTGCTCAAGCAGTGAATGCTCAAGGCTTGTGTGGCCACAACAACTGGAGACTGCCAAGCAAAGAAGAGCTACGCAGCATTGTAAACTATGGCAAATTTAACCCTGCTATAGACAGTGCTTACTTTCCCAACACCCAAAGTGATTGGTATTGGTCCTCCTCGCCTGTGGCTTACTATAGTGGCAGCGCGTGGATTGTCTTTTTCAACGGCGGCTCCGGCAGCTACAACGTTAAGTACGCTTTCCATTATGTGCGGCTTGTTCGCGCCAGTCAGTAATTTGGCAGCGTAGCGATGTTGGCTTTTGGGGTAAATCCACCCCAGCCCTCCTTTAATAAAGGAGGGGGCATCATCGCTAATAAGGTACTGTGCGTCTCCCCCTTTAACAAAGGGGGACTAAGGGGGATTTTGATGACATACAAGGCATATTTAAAAGAGCCAGCACGACAACTTCGCTGCAACCAAACGCAAGCAGAGTTACTGTTGTGGCAGCGTTTACGGCGCAAACAAATACACGGCGTTCAATTTTATAGGCAACGACCGATAGATGTTTTTATTGTGGATTTTTATTGCCC
>NZ_CALETI010000461.1 GCF_937920075.1 uncultured Agitococcus sp. | reverse complement strand
TGTTAGTTGATGGCCATACAGTTGATGAAAAGATTGAATTAACTCTCGATCAAACTGTAAATTTAATGCTTGATAATAATGCCCAGTTGGAGGACGGTTAATCACATCCCATTGTGTCTCAGGCATAAAAATTAATAAATCACCTGCCTGACAGTCTAGTCGCTGTTGGTTTTTGACCAAACTTTTATCACCCGCTTGAATCCAACATAAACAATAGTCACGAATATTGACGGTATGAATATGATGATAAAAACGAGTATAGATAATACAACTAGAATTATTCATGTTTATGGTGTGGGTGGCGTAGTTGTTAATGGTGTGGTCGCGGTGTCCATCACGGATGGAGGTGCAATCGTTGGTGCAGTTGCTAAGGCATCTTGTGCGGTGCTTAGTTGTTGTTTGGCTTCTTTTAAGGCTTGGCTGAGTTGAAAAACGGCCATTGCATATAAATGGCTACGATTGTAGGTAGTAATGACATAAAAGTTATTAAAAGTCAGCCAAAACTCTGCACCATTATCACCTTGTAATCGTAAGGCAGAAACTGGCGTGTTTTCTGCAAAACTACCTTCTTTGACATCTAAGCCTTTTGCCTTTAATTCAGCTAGGGTGGTTAAGGTTTTTAATTCTTTGGTATTAATTAACTCATCATAGTTGTCGCCAATAATTTTGGCACGAGTGGCAATAGCTTCGTCTTTTTTCCAACCATTAGCAGCAAAATAGTTGCCAATCGAACCAATAGCATCAATAGGATTATTAATTAAATCGGCTTTGTTATCACCATCAAAGTCAATACCTAAATTACGCCAACTCGAAGGCATAAACTGCGGAAAGCCCATTGCACCTGCATAAGAGCCAAGTTGCTCAGTTGGGTTTAAGCCTTGTTGTTTGCATAAAATCAAATAGCTTTTTAGTTCTTGTCTAAAAAAAGTGCTGCGACGCGGAAAATCAAAAGCCATCGTGGTTAAGGTGTCTAAGACTTTAAAGCCGCCTTTGTTGCCACCAAATTTAGTTTCTACACCTAAAATAGCTAAAATGATTTCTGGTGGCACTCCAAATTGTTGCTCAGCGACCTCTAATGCCTCGTGGTATTTATCCCAAAAGTCTAAACCCCGATTAATGCGCTCATTGCTTAAAAAAGAAGGGCGATAGTCTTTCCATTCTTTTGTGCCTTCGGCTGGGCGCATCATGGCTTCAAGGGCTTTATTTTGACGTTTAACTTGACTAAAAACGGTATTCAATTCGCCGCGCGGATAAATAGCTTCACGTTCTAAACTGGCAATAAGGGCTTGCAGCTCTTCATATTGGTCAAAATCGCCTGCATGACTAAAGTTAGCAGTGCTGAGTCCAAGTAACAGGCTAAATAAAGTTTTAAACGACATTATCCACTAATCCAAATTTTGTTGATGTGTATGAATGGCCATTAAAATACCAAAGCCAGACATCAGAGTTAACATGGCTGTGCCGCCGTAACTAATAAAAGGCAGTGGCACACCAACAACGGGCAATATACCACTAACCATTCCAGCATTAACAAAGACATAAACAAAAAAAGATAGGCTAATTGCGCCAGCTAATAATCGACGATAGGTGTCATTGGCATGGCTAGCTATATATAAACAACGACCAATAATTAAGCTATAAAGTGTTAATAAGACTATAATCCCCATCCAGCCAAATTCTTCGGAATAGGTAGCAATAATAAAGTCCGTATGACCTTCGGGTAAAAACTCCAAATGAGCTTGTGTGCCATTTAGCCAACCTTTGCCTGTAAGTCCGCCTGAGCCAATGGCTGTTTTTGACTGAATGATATTCCAACCTGTTCCTAAAGGGTCAGACTGTGGATCAATTAGAGTCAAAATACGTTGGCGTTGATAATCATGTAAAAAATGCCATGCAATGGGAGCAATTGCAGCTAGGCCTGCTGCGCTTAGGCCAAGAAACCACCACGGAAGTCCTGCTAAAAATAAGACAAAAAAACCGCTACTTGCCACAAGTAATGCTGTGCCTAAATCGGGTTGACGAGCAATGAGAGCTGCAGGAATGGCAATTAATAAAATACTTACAATAATATGTTTTAAACGAGGCGGTAAAATTTGTTGTGCCAAAAACCATGCAATCATCATTGGCATGGCAATTTTCATAAATTCGGAAGGTTGAAAACGAGTGACATGGGGAATGGTTAACCAACGCCTTGCACCCATTGCCACAGTACCAAATAAAGCAACCATAATTAATAGCACTACAACGGCACAATATAACCACGGTGAAATAGCTTGATAAATGCGTGGAGGAATTTGCGCTAAAATCGCCATTGCGAGTAGTCCTAAACCTAAGCTAGAACATTGCTTTATTACTAAGGCCAAATTACGTCCTGAAGCACTGTATAATTCTAATAAACCAACAATACAGACTAATAACAATAACGCTAATAATGGGAAATCAATATGCCAACGTAACCACCATGAACGTTTATGCGGTTGAGTGACGTCATCAGGCAGACGGCGTAAAAATTGATAGTGTTGACGTTGATTCATAAGTTTTATCAGTTTTTTAAAAAGACTTTTGAGGTAATAAATCCTAACTTACCTTGAACGGTGATGAATCACAAGTGCAGGTATTTTTTCATACGACGATAAATTTTGACAAAACGTTAAAAATGACATAATATCAAAAATAGAGGTATTCAACAATGATAGCAAATGTAATGATGGCTAAAAAGCGTGATCGCACTCGTGATAAGTTATTAATTGCGGTACAAGAATTATTATTAGAAAAACCTGTGGCAAATTTGTCAATTAAAGATATTGCTCATCAAGCAGAGATGGTACACGGCTCTTTTTATAATTATTTTGAGTCGGTGCATGAAGTTATACAAGGTGTTGCAGAGTTATTTTTGCGTACACATGCTTGTTTGGCCGACAAAATCACTCAGGGGATTGATGATAAAGCACTGGTTTTTGCACTAAAAACACGCCAAACCTTATTGTTGATTAGCCAAGAGCCAAAGTATGGTCATTTATTATTTGATGCTGGCTTGCCTGTCGATCAATTTGTCATGGGTTTAAGATTGGGTTTACGGATAGATATAGAACAAGGTATTAAACAGGGACGTTTTGTATGTGCCGATTTAGAGCTGACGTTGAGCCTTTTGGCAGGTGGGATTTTGGGCTTAGCTTTAGATTTACATCGACATATTTTGCCTGTTGAGCGTATTGAAGCAGCAACCGCTAAATTATTAGAACAATTAGGTGTTGATAATAAAGAGGCGCAACAACTTGCTCATTATCCAACACAGTTTATTACGCCAGTAACATTACCTTTATCAAATGCAAAATTAACTGAGTTTATTAGGGGCTGTTGATGTTTTGATTGTGTTTATAAAGCCCCTAGTTTTTGGCCATTGCTAAAATCATATTTTGGCACGCTGTTAATAAGGCCTGTTGTCGCTCGCCAGCAGGCAAAGCACGCGCCAAATTGACAGCACCCACCGTCATAGCAATGGTTGCCCATGCCATTTGTGGATTGCTAAGTTGTGTGTTTAAGATTTGATGAATTCGCGCCAAGCCCTCCGAGAAAGCTTGTTTAACCTCTGCATCAGCACGTCCCACTTCGGTAGTTAAACTGGGTAAAGCACAACCCAAAGCAGGAAAGTTAAGGTGTAATTGACTTAGATATAAATTTAAAAAAGGTTCAATATTATGATTAGACAAGTTGGTTTCTAACAAATCTTGTGATTTCTTTAATTCTTGACGAATTATTTCTAATAACAGCTCATTTTTAGACGAAAAATGACTATAAAAAGCCCCACCTGTTAAGCCTACTGTTGACATTAAACCATCAACACCAGTAGTGGCAAAGCCATCTTTTTTTGCCAATGCACCTGCTTTTTCAATCAATTTTTGCCGAGTTTCGGCTTTATGTTTAGCAGAATAACGCATGATCGCTCTCGATAATTTAGGACTGACACAGTTAGCGTTTATCTATTCGGTAAATCGGTAGTGTAAACGATAGTCCTGAAAGTCTATTATTTTAGCTGACGATCGTTTACTAATAAACCATGTGTTGACTGTTAATGCCGTTGTTTTGTTATTTTCAGCCAATTGACAAGCTGTATTTTATAAATTAACGTTCGTTTACTAAACGGTCGTTAATTAAATTGAGGATGGCATCATGGCTTTTGTGGTTTTAGAAGAGTGTATTCAATGCAAACACACCGATTGTGTAGCGGTCTGTCCTGTCGATTGTTTTTATGAAGGGCCAAATTTTTTGGTGATTAATCCTGATGAGTGTATTGATTGTGCCTTATGCGAGCCTGAATGTCCTGTTGATGCAATTCGTGCCGAAGAAGAAGTGCCTGATGAGCAAAAACATTTTATTGCCTTAAATGCTGAGTTGGCTAAACATCCGAATTGGACACAAATTACTCAGCAAAAAGCTGCTTTACCAGAGCACGAGCAATGGACAGGTGTTAAAGGAAAATTAGCACAATTAAATAGAAATGGTGCTTAACTTTCTGTATCTATTAAATTAAATAAAAAAGAGAGGCTATCATGCACACACAACAAGCAGAATGGAAAAAAACGGCCTGTATTTTATGTTCGATTAATTGCGGCTTAGAGGTGCAAACTGGTGGCGAAGATGGCCGACAGATTTTAAAAATTCGTGGTGATGATGATCACCCTTTATCTAAAGGTTATGTCTGTGAAAAGTCACAACGTCTCAATTATTATCAACAAGGGGCAGATCGCTTAACCTCACCAATGCGCCGTAAAGCTGATGGCACTTATGAAGCAGTCGATTGGGACACGGCGATTCGTGAAGTGGCACAAAATCTTAAAGCGATTAAACAAAAATACGGTGGTGAGAGCTTTTTATATTATGGTGGCGGTGGCCAAGGCAATCATTTAGGCGGTGGTTATGGTGATGCCACACTCAAAGCATTAGGCGTTAAATACCGTTCTAATGCCCTAGCTCAAGAAAAAACAGGCGAATTTTGGGTACAAGGCAAAATGTTTGGCACAGGTGCACACGGTGATTTTCATCATTGTGAAGTGGCCGTGTTTTTAGGAAAAAATCCGTGGCAATCACACGGTTTTGCTCAATCGCGGGTGTTGTTAAAAGAAATTCAAAAAGACCCTAAACGCGCAATGATTGTTATTGACCCACGTGTCAGTGAAACGGCAGCAATGGCCGAATACCACTTACAAGTGAAACCTGCCACTGACGCATGGTGTTTGGCGGCATTAATTGCCATTGTTGTGCAAAATAATTGGCACAAGGCCGATTGGTTAACACAACACACCACCAATTTTGCCAAAATTGCCCCGTTATTTGCCAAGATAAATATTGCCGAATATGCCCAAATTTGTGGGGTAGAGCTAAGTTTATTACAAGCGGCTGCTCAACGGATTGCTCAAGCCAACAGTGTGTCGATTTTTGAAGATCTCGGCACACAAATGAATCAACATTCAACTTTAAATAGTTATTTGCAACGTATTTTAGCAGTAGTGACAGGCAATTATGGCAAAGAAGGCACAGCCAATGCTTTTGTGCCGTTTTTCTCCTTAGCCAAAGCCAGTAAAGGCGAAACAGGTGGCAGCAGCAAAAAAACTCCACCATCACCCAGTAATAAAGGCCGTTTGAGTCCTGTCACTCAATCTAAAATTATTATTGGTCTCATTCCGTGTAATGTCATTCCTGATGAAATTTTAACCGATCATCCTCAACGTTTTAGAGCGATGATTGTTGAAAGTGGTAATCCTGTGCATTCTTTAGCCGATAGTCAACGAATGCGTGAAGCCATGCGCGCTCTGGAATTTAGTTTGGTGATTGATGTCGCGATGACCGAAACGGCACGTCAAGCCAGTTATGTGTTACCTGCATCAAGTCAGTTTGAAAAAGCCGAAGCCACTTTTTTTAATATTGAATTTCCTAAAAATGCCTTTCATGTCCGTCAACCTTTGTTTGAGCCATTAGCAGGCACATTGCCCGAAGCCGAAATTCATGCACGTTTATTAGAAGCGATGGGCGAATTATCCGAACAAGATTATTTACCGTTACGCATGGCACTTAAACTCGATCAACTTAAATTAGGTCAACGCAAATTAGGTGAGTTACAACTATTAAAAGAGCCATTAGCGCGTAAAGCCTTTATGGCGGCATTTGTGAGCCAAGCAGCACTATCGAAAAAGTTTGTACCTTATGCACCTGTGATTTTATACCGTACTTTAGGCCAAACCTTGCCTAAAGGCATGGAAACAGCGGCTTTAGTGTGGGCATTGTCGTTATTTCATGTCATGGATAATCCCAAAACCGCCGCACGAGTGGGTTTTGCAGGGCTTGCACCATTAGCTGGTGACCGATTGTTTCAAGCAATTATAGATAATCCGTCGGGTGTGGTGTATGCCGACCGTACTCATGCCGAAAGTTGGCAAGCGATTAAACGACCTGAAAATCGTATTGAGTTATATATTTATGAGTTAGTTGGTGAAATAGAAAAACTCGCCACTGACAAACCCGAAGCAGTTAATCCTGATTATCCTTTTGTGTTGTCCGCAGGTGAACGGCGTAATGATACCGCGAATACCGCCATTCGTGATGCCAGTTGGCATAAACGTGGTCGTTTTGGTACTTTGCGTATTAATGGCCAAGATGCCGAAAATTTAGGCTGTGTTGATGGTGACTTAGTGCAATTAAGTACTGCCAGAGGCTCTGTGCAAGTGCCACTAGAAGTATCAAAAATGATGCAACGAGGTCATGTGTCTTTACCTAATGGCCAAGGTTTGCATTATACCAATAGCAATGGTGAAGTAATTCAGCAGGGTATTGCTCCAAACGAGTTAACCGACAATCAACGCCGTGACTTTTTTGCGGGCACACCGTGGCATAAATCTGTGCCTGCTCGTATAGAAAAAGTCAATGTGATACAGATTCAAGAGTAAAACCACTGGGGGGAGTCATGTACATAATCAATTTTGGGAGAAAAATATGACCGCAGCTCAGGTTTTTAATGGCGCAGTCAATGTGCCAACCAATGCAAGCAATTTAGCAACCGCTTGTGCCTTGTGTTCACATAATTGTGGCTTACGTGTTGATGTGGCTGATAACAAAATTGTTGAAGTTCGCGCCGATGATGACCATCCCTCAACCAAAGGTTATTCTTGTAATAAAGCCTATGCCATTGCCAACTATGTCAACCATGCCCAACGCGTGACACAACCGCTAAAAAAATTAGCCGATGGCAGTTTTAAGGCAATTAGTTGGGATACAGCAATTAGCGAAATTGCCGAAAAATTGAATCATATTCGTAAAAATCATGCACCACGCAGCATTGCTTTTGCAGGGTTGGGTGGGCAGGGTAATCATTCCAGTGGTTTAGCGGCCATTCCGCTAATGTATGGCATTGGCACACCCATGGTGTTTACCGCTTTAGCCCAAGAAAAAACCCAACATTGGCTCAATGATAGACGTATGATTCGTGGCACAAATGATATTTATCTCACCGCAGATAAACACCATGCCAAATTTATGCTGTTACTGGGCACAAATCCGCATATTAGTAATCAAGGGGCTAATCCTAAAGAAGCTTTAAAACAATTATTTAGAGATTCTGAACGGCGTATGGTGGCGGTTGACCCACGCATTACCGAAACCACACGTTTAGCCGACCGTCATTTACGCATCAAACCTGCCAAAGATATTTATTTGCTCTTAGCCATTGCAGCGGTTTTAGTGCAAGAAAACTTAGTGGATAAACCCTTTATTGTGAGCAACACAGTGTTGATTATCAGCAACTGGCGCAATTATTTAGCACGGTGAATGTGGCAGAAATGGCACAACGTTGTGGCTTAAACGAAGCAGATATTCGTTTAACTGCACGAGAATTTGGCCAAACCAAACCTGCTTGTATTGCCTTAGACTTAGGCATTGAGCATTCATCACATAACACCTTAACATCTTATTTAGTGCGCGTGTTATTGGTAATGACCGGTAATTATGGCCGAAAAGGGGGCAATATTTTTGTGCAATTATTTTGTCCAAATATGCCCTATTGGTCAACGATGACTAAAGCTTTAGAGTCTTCTATCGAGTCAATTCCTGCTTTATTACCGATTCCACAATTACCACCCGCCATTATTCCCGAAGAAATTTTATCGCAGCATCCTGACCGTATCCGTGCCTTGATTTGTGATGGAGCCAATCCAATCGCCAGTTATCCTGATACCAAACGTTTTAAAGAAGCCTTTGCTCAGTTAGATTTATTGGTGGTGATTGACCCAGCCATGAGCGAAACCGCACAAATGGCCGATTATGTTTTGCCCAGTTGTACAGGTTATGAAAAATGGGAATTTTCGATTTTTCCTAAGGATATTATTGCGCCACAAGTACGCCCACCTGTGGTTAATCCTATCGGTGAAGCCTTACCTGAAGTAGAAATTTATTATCGTTTGGCACGAGCTATGGGGTTAGTGGGGGCTGCACCGAAATTTTTACATCGTTTAGCCAAACAAGCGCGCAAACCGTTAATGACACCTGCTTATTTAGCCGCAGTAAATAGTTACGCCTTAGCCAGTAGCAAATTGCAAGGTGTAGGTGCGATTGTTGCTCGTTCGGCTTTTTTAATGTACGAAACCTTAGGTAAAACCTTGCCTAATCCGATGTTGGCGTATATTTGGTTATTGACTTTAGGTTATGCAACCACACGTCGTGACCAAGTCATTCGTGCTTTGCCTGAAGCCAAAGCGATGCTTAATCCTTTTGCGTTAACAGAGTATTTATTTGCCAAAATTTTGGCTAATCCACAGGGCGTTTTATTAGGCCATTATGAAATAGAGCATAATTTTGAAGATTACTCCAAACATCAAGATGGCAAAATTCGTCTGTATTTTGCTGATTATGCTCAGGATTTAAGTCGTTTGATTGCTCAAGATGTAGAGCCTGACGAAAAAGAGTATCCTTTTGTCTTAAATGGGGGATTAAGAACAGGCTTTACCGCCAATACCATTATGCGCGATCCTAGTTGGCGTAAAGGACGTGCTATTCATGCCTCGTTATATATGTCGGAAGCAGATGCCGCCGCTCTAAATGCCAAAGAAGGCGATTTAGTCAAAATTAGCTCCAAACGTTCTTCGGTGATTGCACCTGTTAAAGTCGATAAAAATACCTTAACAGGCCATTTGCATTTACCTAATATTTTAGGGCAGTATTATCCCGATCCAGTCACAGGCGAATTAAAAGCCAACGGTATTGCCATTAATGAGTTAGTTGATTTAACCGATAGAGACCCTTATACAGGTTGTCCGCATACCAAACGGATTCGTTGTAAAGTGGAATTGGTCAATTAAAACAAAAACGAGGAACCCTATGCGTTATTTAAGAACTCCAGATAGCTGTTTTGCTAACTTACCTGAGTATCCCTTTGCACCACATTATCTGATGGTTGATGATACCGAAGGTGGCCAATTGCGTATGCATTATCTTGATGAAGGTGAGCGTCAAGCACCTGTGGTGTTAATGCTTCATGGTGAGCCTAGTTGGAGTTTTTTATATCGTAAAATGATTCCTTTGGTAGTTGCGGCGGGCTATCGGGTGATTGTGCCAGATTTAATTGGTTTTGGTCGTTCTGATAAGCCTACTGAACAAAGCGATTATAGTCATAGTCGGCATATTTTTTGGGTGGATAGTTTATTAAAACAATTACAACTTAAAGATATGGTGTTGGTGTGCCAAGATTGGGGTGGGTTGATTGGTTTACGCTTAGTGGCAGAGCAGCCTGAATTATTTGCAGGGGTGGTGGCAGCAAATACCATGTTGCCAGCATTTCCGCTAAAACATCCCAATTTACGAGCTGCATTTAGCAAATGGCAACAACTTAGAGCAACCGTGGGTTTTGGCAGTTGGTTTAGTTTTTCCCAATTATATCCATCATGGACAGCCGCCTTTGTGATTAATTTAGGTACGGCTTTGCGTTTATCACCAGAAATTAAAGCCGCTTATAATGCACCATATCCTGACCAAACGTATATGGCAGGGGCGCGAGTTTTTCCACGTTTAGTGCCCAGCGAAATGAAGCAAAATAGCCAAGCATGGAAAAAGCTGATCAATTTTAATAAACCTTTTTTATGTGCTTTTAGTGATAAAGACCCAATTATGTCATCAATGGCGGGAGTTTTTCCTGCATTAGTGGCAGGCTGTCGCGGCCAAGCACATACTACCATTTATAATGGCGGCCACTTTTTGCAAGAAGACCAAGGTGAACAATTGGCGGAGGTAGTAGTCAAGTTTTGTCAAAAAATCAGGTCTAGTTAACGCTTCATCTGATGAATGACGTAATCAAACACGGCTTTGGCAATAGGCCCAGCGGCACTGTTGCCATGTTTGCCGTTTTCTACTAACACAGCAACAGCAACTTGTGGATTATCAGCAGGGGCAAACCCCATAAACCATGCATGATCCCAATGACGTTCGTCTAATTCTTTTTCGTTGTAGCGTGCGCCTTGTTTAATACCTTTGACTTGTGCAGTGCCTGTTTTTCCTGCGATTTCATAACCTTCTAAATCTTTGCGTAAGTTGCCAGCCGTGCCGCGACCATGCACAACTGCTTTCATGGCTTGATGCATTTTGTCCCAATTATCTGCTTGGCCAGCAAAAGGAACTTGACCATCAGGTTGATTAATCACTTGATAAGGATATATACCTGTGGTTGATTTTAATAAATGTGGGGTTAAATGTTGGCCTTTATTGGCCATAATAGCGGTAGCCATCGCTAACTGTAATGGTGTGGTGGTAAAATAGCCTTGGCCAATACCTACCGAAATCATCTCACCTGTGTACCAAGGCGCTTTAAGAACACGTTTTTTCCATGCCGTCGAAGGAAGAACCCCAGTTTTTTCACCTGCTAAATCAATACCCGTTGGTTTGCCAAAACCAAAGTTTTGCATCCAATCATAAAAGCGATCAACACCAATTTTATAAGCCAATTGATAAAAATAAGTATCACAAGAAATTTCTACTGCACGATGTAAATCGACTGTGCCATGACCAGACTTTTTCCAATCTCTAAATACATGCCAGTCACCGGGAATACTATAACGACCTCTATCTTGAATTTTATAATCCCAATCGACTAAACCATAATGTAAACCTGCCATACCAAAAATAGGTTTAATGGTTGAGGCGGGGGGATAAATACCTTGTAAGGCACGATTATATAAAGGTACGTCAGGATGGTCTCGCCAGAAGTTATATAAATTATTAGGAACACCTGCGACAAAAGGATTGGGATCAAAACTTGGTGTACTGACAAATGCTAAAACACCACCTGTTTTGGGGTCAATGGCAACAACAGCAGCGCGTTTGCCAGCTAGCTTTTCGCTAAGCATTTTTTGCAAACCATAATCTAAATGGAGTACCAAATCATTGCCGCGAGTTGGTTCTGTGCGCTCCAATAGCCTTAATACTTGGCCATGAGCATTAGCTTCAATTTGTTGATAACCTGCTTTGCCTTGCAAAATAGACTCATAATATTTTTCTAAGCCTGTCTTGCCAATCAAGTCTGTACCAGCATAGCGTTCAGCATTAAGAGTTGCAGCTTCTTTGTCGGAAATCCTGCCCACATACCCTAAAACATGGGCAAATAACTCCCCATAAGGATAATAACGTGCTAATTTAACCTCGATATTTACGCCTTTAAATAAAAAAGCGACTTCTGAAAAACGAGCAATATCAGATTCGCGTAAATTTAATTTAATGGCAACCGATTCATAGCGTGGTGCATTTTTGACTCTATTTTTAAAACGCTGAATATCTTCAGGTGTTAGCTGAAAAATAGGCGTTAAACGTTCAATAGTTTGATCTAAATTATCAATTTCTTGACGATTGACCATTGCGGTAAAAATAGGGCGATTATCGGCTAATAAAATACCATTACGGTCATAAATATAACCACGTGGAGGCGCAATCGCTTGTAGTTTAATACGGTTACTGTCGGCAAGCGTTTTATAATTTTGGTGTTCTAAGATTTGTAAGTAGCCATAACGTATTAAAAGGGTACTAAATGCCAGTGCAATAAAAAAGGCAGTCACCCAAATACGATTACGAAAAATACGGCTTTCGAGAGCACTATTTTTTAGTGGGTCTGGATTGGTTGGGCTAGGACGTGATTTGAGGCGCAAAGTACAAAATCCTAATCGTGTATGGGCAGTTTATCATATCTAATCACAGTAACTTTTGTTAGCCTAAATTGACAATTATCAAAGTCATGGCTAATTTGATAGAAGCTTTTTAGTATAAATAGAGTTAATAGCACTGAGGTATAAATAATGATTGATGAAACGATTAAAAATTTACCTGTTTTAGTGACAGGTGCATCAGGATATATTGCAAGTTGGATTGTAAAATACTTGTTAGAAGAAGGTTATACCGTTCATGCTACTGTACGTGATCCGTCAAAACAATCCAGTGTTGGGCATTTATTAAAAATTGCACAACAGGCTAAAGGAACTTTAAAGTTATTTAAAGCAGATTTATTAACTGAAGGAAGTTATGCCGAAGCGATGCAAGGTTGTGGTGTTGTTATGCATACCGCATCACCTTTTGTTTTAGATGGTTTTACTGATGCCAATGAAGCTTTGGTTCGTCCTGCTCTAGAAGGCACACGAAATGTTTTAAATTCTGTTAATCAATGTGAAACGGTAAAACGTGTTGTATTAACCAGCAGTGTTGCTGCGATATATGGCGATAATGAAGATATTTTAAGAGTTCCTAGTGGTATTTTTACCGAAGATCATTGGAATGTGACCAGTAGTGTTTCTCATAATCCGTATCAATATTCTAAAGTAGTTGCTGAGCGTGAAGCATGGAAAATGCAAGGCAATCAATCACGTTGGGATTTAGTGACGATCAATCCGAGTATGGTATTTGGCCCTTCATTAACTTCAGGTAGCCTATCAGCTAGTATTGATACCTTAGTGCAAATGGGTGATGGTCGTTTGCGTATGGGTGTACCTAAGCTGATTTTAGGGATTGTAGATGTCCGAGAAGTGGCAAAGGCGCATATTTTAGCGGCATTTACGCCACAAGCTAAAGGTCGACATATTTTAAGCAACACCGAATTGACCATGTTACAAATTGGCAAAATTTTACGCAAACAATATGGCAACAAATATCCTTTTCCATTTATGGAAGCACCAAAGTTTGTTGTATGGGCGGTAGGACCTTTAATGGGGCCAGTGACACGTGACTTTATTAAACGTAATGTCGGTTTGCCTTTAAAGTTTGATAATCGCCGTAGCCGAGAATTAGGTGTTAAATATCGGCCTGCTGAAGAAACCTTTATTGAACATTTTCAGCAAGTGATTGATGATGGATTGTTGAAGAAAAAATAATAATAAATCTAAGCCTACCTCTTTTTATAAGAGGTAGGCTTTTTGCGTCTTGTTTTAGTCAAATCCTGACAATCCTAAGGAGTTTTAGTTTTGCTGTCTTCTTTTTTAGCAGGAGTGGCAGTTTTTTTGTCTGTCTCATTTACCTTTTTGTTGTCTTTAAGTTCTGATTTAGCGGTGCTTGGTTTGACTTTCTTTTCTTCAGGAATAGCCACATTTTGTGCACTTAAATAAGCTTTAGCTGCGGTCGCTTCTTCTGATTTGGGAAACTCTTTAACAATCCTCAACATAAGTTTAACAGCATCTTGAGTTTTGCCATCAACATCTGCAAAACTGGCCAACTTCAACATGGCAGAAGCCGCTTTGGGGGCATCAGCATAGTTATCGACAACAATTCTAAAGCTTTTCTTGGCATTATTGACATCGGCAGGGCTAGCAGCCAAATAAAACTCGCCCAACCAATAATAGGCACTAGGAATAAACGTGCTTTGCGGATAAGTTTTAATAAAATTACGCATTGGATTAATGGCTTTATTAGGCCCACCCGTTTTAAACGTTTGATAGGCAGCAAAATAAGCGCGTTTATCATCATCTGGATTGACAACAGGCGGTGTAGTAGCTGTTGTTGCCTCTGTTGTTGGAGTAGCGGTAGTAGGGTTTGTTGCAGTTGCTGTATTAACTGTTGTGGTTGTCGTGGTAGTTGTTGCTGTGGGTGTGGTGCTAGGTGTAGTGTTTGCCACTTCTGGTTGAGGGCGATTTTTTAAATCTGTAATACGTTGGTCTAAATCAAGGTAGCGACTACGTGCATCTTGTTTCATACGTTCAATAATATTAGCTTGCACTTCGAGTTGGCCACGCAAATCTCGAACTTCTTGTTGCAATTGTTGAACTTGTTGATAAAGCTGCCATTGTAATGAAGGATTGACTTCATTGCTAAGAGCTTGGGCTTGTATAGGTTTTGTTACAGGTGCAGCTTGTGTTTTGGGTTGGCTTAAAGATTTTTCTTCAATGACAATGTCAGCCGCATAAACAACATGACTAATCGCTAAACTGAGTAAAGAAACGGTGATTTTGCGCATAAATTAACCTAAAATCCTGCAATAACAATAACCGACACATTATCTTTACTTCGACGTGCGTTGGCTAGCTCCAACATATCTAAAGCGATGCCTTCTACTTCATGTTGGCGACCTAATAAGGCACCCAATTCATAATCAGAAAGCATGTCATATAGTCCATCACTACATAATAAAAAGCGATCACCTTTATTGATTTTTAAATAATCATAGTCAATGGTGATGTGTGGCTCTAGGCCAAGCGCGCGAGTAAGAATATTACGGGAAACCTTTTCTAAGGCTTCTTCACGAGTATAAAAGCCTTGATCGATAAATTCTTGTAATAAAGAATGGTCATGGGTAACGGCCATCAGTTGACCATCACGCAATAAATAAAGGCGTGAGTCACCAACATGGGCATGATGTAAATAGCCATTTTCAATAATAATGCCGACAAATGTGGTGCCCATGCCTCGACAACGAATCGATTGTCTGGCCTTTTCGCGAATAACCGCGTGTGCAGCTTGTAGCGCTGTCTCTAAACGCTCATGGGGCGATACCCCTCGAGTTGTTTGTTTAAGAATTGCACTTATGGTATCTATGGCCGTACGGCTAGCAACTTCACCCGCGCTATGTCCACCCATACCATCAGCTAATAATGCGACACCTAAATTGGGTAGGCAAAGAATCGCATCTTCGTTGCTAGTACGTGTTTTGCCAGTATCCGTATGGCCAACCATGATTAAATTATTCAAGGTACACCAGTTATTATTTTATCCAATAGTTGAGTTAAGTTTATATTATTTGCCAAATTAAAGACTTAGACTAAATCACTAATTAAGAAGTTATTCTAAATAAAATCAAGGCAAATAATTAAACCTAAATAACCTTTTTAGGGTTTAGCAAAGCTAAACCCTATGAATAATTAAACTTGTTTGTGGCCACAAGACTCAATGCAGTCTTTAATTGCACGAGCAAATTCACGTCCTGTCTGATAACGATCATCAGCATTTTTAGCTAATGCCTTATCAATCACTGCGCTCATACAAGGAATTTGACTCTCTAGGTCTGGACGACGCTCAAATAATGGCATGTGTGGCTCATTGGTGATTTTGAACATTAAGGCAGCCATAGATTCTGCTTTAAATGGCGGTGTACCTGTTAACATTTGGTAGAACATGACACCTAAGCTATACAAGTCAGAGCGACCATCGACTTTTTTACCTGCTAATTGCTCTGGTGACATATAAGTAGGTGTACCTAAAACTGTACCTGTTTTAGTTTTACTTGAGTCGGTAATACGCGCAATACCAAAGTCAGTGATTTTGACTTCGCTGGTATCTGGGTCAAACATAATGTTGGCAGGCTTAATATCACGGTGAACAATATTAGCTTGATGAGCATAATCTAAAGCTAAAGCAGATTTATGAACAATATTAATGACTTTGGCGATGGGTAATAGGCTATCGAATTTAGTATAACGCGCTAAATCGTGGCCTTTTAAAAATTCCATTGCAATATAGGCTAAATCATGTTCTTCGCCTGCATCATAAATAGTGACGATATTGGGATGATTGAGACGACCTGCGGTTTCAGCTTCACGGAAGAAACGTTCTTTGACTTCTTCAAGCTCGTCAGCTTCAAACTCTTCTTTGAGAGCTAAGGTTTTAATGGCAACCACACGGTTAATTTTGGGGTCTTTACCTAAATAAACAACACCCATTGCGCCTTTACCGAGTTCTTTTTCAACTTGATAACGACCTAACATCGGTTTTTCATTACTGGTGGGGTCTAAAATCAGCGTTGAGTTATTAGCGGTACTGCTGCTGCCACCCAAGATAACGGTTTCTTCGAGTTTTTTGGCACGAGCCAATTTATCTTTTAAATCTCTAAATTCAGGCGCAAAATCAGCCATATATTGATAAACAGAAATCGCTTTATTAAATTGACGTTTACGTTCGTAATCTAAGGCTAAGTTATACATCACATCTAAAATGCTTTCGTCACGTGGACATTGACGAAATTTTTCAAATGCCATATCAAGCTGGCCTTGTTGTTGTAAAGCCAATCCCAACATTTTATTAGATTCAGCCGATTTTTCATCAGAGCGTACTTTGGCTTTTTCGGTGACTAAGTAATGTTTGGTGGTTAATAAAACATGACCCAAGACCACGAGTGCAGCAGGTAACATCAACGGAACCCAAATACCAGAGCTTATCATTAAGGCAAAATGTGCCATTAATAATCCACCTACAAAAACTACTGACACAATAGCAGCGAGTTTTGCACTTAAGCGAGGTAATAAGACACATAAATAAATAGTGGCTAATAAAAATAAACCCCAACGGACTAAGCTGCTCCATTCAGGAATAGTAAAAAAATGTTGATTTAAAATGCTGCTAACATTGTGTGCCAAAATTAATACAGGCTCCATTTTTGCTTCGATAGGGGTCACCTGTGGCGAACCTAAACCATAAGCCGTTGGGCCAATAATCACAATTTTATCTTTATATTTTTCGACAGGAATTTTTCCGCTGACAACATCATAAAAAGAGTCGATACGGAAAGGAGGGCTATCTGCTTCTAAATTACCATAATAAAAGGTACGCATTTGTGAGAATGGGTCTGTTTTGATGTTAATTTTACCCAATTGCACACTTTGTCCTAAGTTTACTTTAATGTCTTTAGCATCTAAATTTAAACTTCTGGCAGCTAACATTAATGATAATGAAGGATAAAAAGCACCATCATAACTCACTAATAATGGCTCAGTACGTACACCACCATCACTATCTGGGTTAATGCTTAAATGACCTAATAAACTCGCACTTTCGCCTAATACACTAATGGGCGGAACAGCTAAGTTGGTTTCGGGGGGCAACATATTGAGCGAAGTTGCATCAATGTTATCACGAATATTTTCGACAGGAATTTGATTTTTAAGAACATAATTAGGCAGAGCGGTATCAGGCCGACCATCCATTTGACCCAGCATAAATTGCATAGGTAATACTACATTTTTGGCGGCTGCCATACCATCAGCTAATTGTTGGTCGGTATTTAAATTTGATTCTGCTTCAGCGAGCTTCATGCCTAACTCAGCAACAACGGTATTGTTATCACCTAAGGTACTTAAATTTTGATTGTAATAATCGTTCAGTTCACGGATAGATTTTAAACCAGCATCAATTTGCGGTTCAGATAAAAAAATAGGAACCCCAATGGCTTTAGCACCACCTTGATTTAAGCCAGCAATCATTTGTGCTAAATAGCTACGAGGCCACGGCCAACGACCAATGTTTTCGATACTTTCATCATCAATCGCAATGACAGCAACTTTGTCGCCTGCATTATGCTGACTTGATTTGACGCCAACGTCATAAGCATTACGCTCAAGATTTTCAATAATTGGCGAGCTAGAAATAGCTGCCATAAAAGTGGCGATTGCTAAACCAATGACCCAGTCGCTTTTCCAAGAGAAAGATATTTTTGCCATAGTCGCTAACCCTGCTTAATGTATTTATTAAGATTTTTGCATGTTTTAAGTGCTAAATATAATTAGTATTTGTATGCGGTCTTTGTTGTTTTTTGCTCCGTTTAACGGCAACACACCAAAACGGAGCCTAGTGAATCAAAAATTACACATTAAATCTAAAATGGACGACATCACCATCATTCATAATATAGGTTTTGCCTTCTAAACGCCATTTACCAGCATCTTTAGCACCTTGCTCACCTTTATAATGAATATAGTCTTCGTAGGCAATAACCTCTGCACGAATAAATCCTTTTTCAAAGTCAGTATGAATCTTCCCAGCCGCTTGGGGAGCGGTTGCTCCTAAAGGAATTGTCCATGCACGAACTTCTTTAACACCTGCGGTAAAATAAGTATGTAAACCTAATAGGTTGTAACCAGCACGAATCACACGATTCAAGCCTGGTTCTTCCATACCCACAGCTTCTAAAAATTCGGCTTTTTCGTCTTCTTCCAATTCGGCAATTTCGGCTTCAAGTTTGTTGCAAATAGGAACAACGACAGCTTTTTCGCTGGCGGCTAATTCACGTACTGCATCTAAGTGTGGGTTGTTTTCAAAACCATCTTCATTGACGTTGGCAATATACATCGTTGGTTTTAAAGTGAGTAAACCATAAACTTTAATGACTTTTAGATCATCATCACTTAAATCGGCGGCACGAGCAGGGCGGCCATCATTTAACACAGGCAATACTTTTTCGAGGCAGTTTTTTAACGCAATGGCTTCTTTATCACCACCTTTAGCATTTTTGCTAACACGTAACAAAGCACGTTCAACTGTGTCTAAGTCAGCTAATGCTAATTCGGTATTAATCGTGGCAATATCATCTAAAGGATTAATTTGACCTGCAACGTGAATCACGTTTTCATCTTCAAAACAACGTACAACGTGAGCAATCGCATCTGTTTCACGGATGTTTGCTAAGAATTTGTTACCTAAACCTTCGCCTTTGGATGCCCCTGCAACTAAACCAGCAATATCAACAAACTCCATACTGGTTGGAATCACACGTTCAGGTTTAACAATGTCGGCTAAAGCATCTAAACGAGGATCAGGCATTGGCACAATACCTGTATTGGGTTCGATAGTGCAAAAAGGAAAGTTTTCGGCTGCAATTCCTGCTTTAGTTAAAGCATTAAATAAGGTAGATTTACCCACATTTGGTAAGCCAACAATACCGCAATTAAAACCCATTTACAGGCTCCTCGTGTTAATTTCGCAATGGCGCGCATGGTACACCAAAATCCTGTTTTTTGCTTAGGAATCGTATTGTATGAATCGTGTCCTGTATCAATTTCCCTTGTCGCATTATTGTGAAAAAGCACGTTGGTTATTAGATTTTAAGGATTTGGAATATTCAGTCAAAAATTTATTTCCAGCCACTCATCGACTTTTAACCTTATGGAAGGCCAATAGCACCACTGTACCTTTAGTAAAAGATGGCAAAGAATGGATTGGTGATTCAACAGAGTTAGCGTTTTATTTAGATGCTAAATATGTCTTACGACCTTTATTACCGTCTAATCCTGATTTGCGTCGGCAGGCGATTATTTTAGAGGATTTAGCTGATAAAGCAGGGGTTCATGTGCGTCGTTGGGCATATAGTCAGGCTTTAGGTTCTGAGCAAGTCACAGATTTGTTATTTAATGATTATCCAATGGTTAAGCCCTTTAAAAAACAATTAGCACCTTTTATTAAACGTGGTATTGGCCAAATGTATCAAGCTAACCCTGAAAAAGGTGCGATTTCTTTACAAAAAATGCTTAAAGTGATGGACGATATTGAAGAAAAATTAATCGCTAATGGTGGCCGTTATTTGGTGGGTGATTGTTTAGGTTTGGCGGATATTAGTGTGGCTTCATTATTTGTGCCAGTATTAGCTCTAAAAGATACCCCGTGGGAGACCTTGACTCCTCAAAATGAATTGATGGAGCAACTTTATCAGCAAACTTTAAATCGACCTTTGGGACAGTGGATTATTCGTTTATATCAAGAAGAACGTGGTGCAAGAGGCAATTGGCGAGGGTGAAACAAAAAGGCGCGTACGCGCCTTTTTATGGGTAACTATTGCAGTTAAGCAGCAATAATAACCCGCAATGCATCACTCATCACATGAACATGGCTTAAATAATTTAAACCTTGCTCTAATTGTTGTTCTAAGCGTGCAATTTCATCATCACGAATGGTTGGGTTAACCGCTTGTAAGGCTTTTAGGCGTTTAATTTCCTGCCCCAGTTTGGCTTTTAAGCTATCTTGAGCTTGTTGTTGCAACTCAGGAATAGCCGCTTTAGCAATTTTTTCGGTCTTCTGATAAAGCGTAGCCATGACATCAGTTTGCATTTTTACTACTTGGCGTGCGGTCATTTTTTCTAAAGGCTGTACTTGCTTATTGAGCATTTCATGGCCAATACGCGAACTCAAATCACGACCTTCACCATCAAGTAATACGCGTAAAGTTAGTTGAGGTAAATGCGGATTTAAATCCAAATGTTTAGGTGCAATTAACTCTATTCTAAACCATGATTCAATCAACAAAGTACCAGCTTTGATGCCTTTGTTACGAATCAGGCCAAGGTTAGCATTACCAAAGGCTTGACGTGTCATTAGGTCTAAAGTGCCTAATGCCATTGGGTGTTCCCACGTAATAAACTGCACATCTTCACGGCTTAAGGCTTGGTTACGGTCAAAACAAACGGTCATGCCATCGGCATCTAAACAAGGGAAGGAGTCAATTGGCATATGTTCGCCACTACGAATAATATGACTACCATCACCTTGCTCTTCATGGTCAACCCCAAATGCCGACCATGCACGCTCCATAAAATCACCCAAGATTAAATCATCATCTTGGTCAGCAACGGCAGTAATCAAGTCAATCGCTTTGTCCATACGGCACGAATTAAGCTCTAACAAATAATCACGACCTTGTTGTAACTCGGCTTCTAAGTTGGCACGATCTTGTTGCGCTTCAGCCATTAAATCGGCAAATAATTGTTGATGTTCGGTTGGATTTTGCAAACAATCTTTTAAAGTAGCCTGATGATATTGGTGTACAGTTTGAGCTGTTGGCGAAATATGAGCAATGGTATTTAAGGCTTGGTGATGCCAGTCAAACAAACGCTCTTGGGCAGTGCCTTGCATATAGGGCACATGAATTTTGATGGTTTCAGTTTGACCAATACGATCCAAACGGCCAATACGTTGCTCTAAAACATCAGGATTAGCAGGTAAATCAAACAACACTAAATGATGGGCAAATTGGAAGTTACGACCTTCAGAGCCAATTTCTGAACATAACAAAATTTGTGCACCATAGTCAGGTTCTGCAAAATAGGCTGCTGCACGGTCACGTTCTAATAGACTCATTTCTTCATGGAAAAGAGCAGTGCGGAAACCTTCATTTAGGCGTAAACGCAACTCTAAAGACATGGCCACGCCTGCGGTACGGCAGATTAACAACACTTTTTGCTGTTTGAGCTTTTTCAATAATTGAATCAACCACGGCACACGTGGGTCTGTGGTTAACCAATCTTCATTATCGGTTTGCATTTCTGGCCAGAGCTGATGACGCACAGCACCTGTCATTGGCCAATCAGCAGGGGGTGTTAATGGCACAGGAATACATTCGCGTTGTGGAAAGCCTTTAATCGCTTCACGCGTATTTCTAAATAAAACACGACCTGTACCATGACGATCTAATAATGCAGCAACGGCCTGATCTCGACCTTCTTTGCTGTTTAAGTCTACGTCTTCATCGGCCAAGTAATTTGCTAAAGTTTGTTGTGCTTCAGCACTTAAATTACCTTTGACTAAGTCACGCGCAGCTTGTGCAATCGGTTGATAACCTTCTTCTTCATCTAAGAAGTTATCTAGGCTGCTAAAACGTTTTGGGTCTAAAAGTTTTAAACGGGCAAAGTGGCTAGCAACACCCAATTGTTCTGGGGTGGCGGTGAGCAATAATACCCCAGCCGTTTGGTTGGCAATTTCTTCAACCAATTGATAGGCTTCGCTCGGTTTTTCTTCGTCCCATTCTAAATGGTGTGCTTCGTCAACCACTAATAAATCCCATTTAGCGGCTAAAGCAGACTCTTTTAAATCGGGATGATCGAGTAATAAGTCAATGCTGGCTAAGACACATTGCTCGGTACTAAATGGATTTTGTTCTTCATCACCTTCACGAATCGCAGCGGTGCGGGTTAAATCAAATAAGGCAAAGTCGATATTAAAACGACGACGCATTTCAACCAACCATTGATACTGCAAACTATCAGGGACTAACACCAAAATACGTTGTGCACGACCTGTTAACAATTGTTGATGAATAATTAAACCTGCTTCAATCGTTTTTCCCAAACCCACTTCGTCAGCTAATAACACCCGTGGTGCCATACGTTGGCCAACTTCGTGAGCAATATAAAATTGATGCGGAATTAAACCCACACGTGGGCCAACCAAACCAGATACTGGACTTTTGGCAATTTTTTCACGCGCACGTAAGGCAGTCACACGCAATTCATACCATTCATTATTATCTAATTGGCAGGCCAAAAGACGTTCACAAGGTTTGGCTAAATGAATTTCGGGAGATAAGCGAGTTTCAGCAAAGCTGGTGGTGTTGCCAGCAGCATCTTGTACTTCATAACGCAAGACAAATTGGCGTTCTTGAATGCCTGTTACTAGCCATGATTTATTGTCAGTATCTTTAATGGTATCGCCTTCATTAAAACGAATCCGTGATAAGGGCGCATTTTGGCGCGCATAGACACGGGTTTCTTCGCTCTTGGGAAATAAGATGGTCATGGTGCGAGGATTTACCTCAACCACGATACCTAAGCCAAGCTCAGTTTCAGCATCAGATAACCAACGTTGACCAATAGCAGGATTTGAAATACTCATGTAACAGTCCTAACAATTAAAAAGGGCATGGCCATGAAAAATTCATTGGCTGTAAAGTTATGGGATGATTAAATTCTAGTGTCTCTGCGTGTAAACACAAACGCGGACTTAAAGCAATTGCTTCGGGTGGTGCATATAACGTGTCACCAACAATCGGATGACCTAATAATTGCATATGCACACGCAATTGATGAGAGCGACCAGTAATTGGTTTTAACAACACACGGGTGGCTTTGGCTTGACGACCAAGCACTTGCCATTGGGTGAGGGCGTGTTGGCCTTGCTCATAATCGACAATATGTAAAGGTGGATGCTCAGGGTCATAACGTAATGGTGCATCTATTTCGCCACGCATTTGAGCAATATGACCATAGACTAAGGCAATATAGTGTTTGTTAACCAAACGTTGTTCAAATTGTTTATTGAGGTGTTGTTGTGCTGCCAAATGACGAGCAAAGACTAATAGACCAGAAGTATCTTGGTCTAGACGATGAATAATACGGACTTCCTCAAATTGGGCTTGCAAACGAGCATGTAAACAGTCTTGTTTGTCAGCACCTTTGCCACGAACAGTTAATAAACCACTAGGTTTACCCACTACGAGCAAATCATTGTCACAAAATAAAATGGGGCAATCTACAGACACGCGCAGTTTTCTTTTAAGTCATGAAAGATGCTAATTGTAATAATAGCGACAAAGGATTGCATCTAATTATCTCTAAAGCATGATAAATAAAACCATTTTTGTGTATTTTTTGATCTTATTGGAAAATTGAAAAGTATTTTTTACACAAAGTTAGCATTTGTTGATATATAATGATAATCATTATCATTTAAATTATTATTTATTGGGTGTGAACTTGGCTAAGGCATCGTTGTTAAAACAGTTGTATCAGTGGCATTGGATTAGCTCGGCGATATGTTTGGTAGGGATGTTGGTGTTTAGTATTACAGGCATTACCTTAAATCATGCTAGCCAAATTGAGGCGAAACCCAAAGTTGAGCGTCAAGAACTGGCAACTCCCCAGCAAATAAACCAACAATTGCAAACGCTTGCAGAGCAAGATCAAACTCAACAGCCTTTACCAAGCAATGTTGAGCAATGGTTGATTAATCAACATGGCATTCATTTAAGTGCCGAATCACAAGTCGAATGGTCTGCTGACGAAGTTTATATTTCGTTGCCAAAAGCGGGTGGCGATGCGTGGGCGCGCTTTTCCTTAGCCAATAGTCAGTTTGAGTATGAATCTACCAGTCGTGGTGTGATTTCCTTATTAAACGACTTGCATAAAGGTCGTCATACGGGTGTGGTTTGGCAATGGTTTATTGATGTTTTTGCCATTGCCTGTGTGGTTTTTTCCTTAACGGGACTGTTTATTTTGCAACAGCATGCCCGTCGTCGGCCAATGGTTTGGCCACTCGTCAGCACAGGATTGCTTATTCCCTTATTGTTAGTGGTGTTCTTTGTTCATATCTAAAGAGAAGAGATATTTATGAAAAAAATGATCTATGGTTCGGCCTTAGCCATGAGCTTGCTATCGACGGCACAAGCCGCTGAGTTAGCCGTTAATGTGCAAATACCCAGTTTAAATGTGGCCGAATATCATCGTCCTTATGTTGCCATTTGGATTGAAGATGATAGCCAAAAATTTATGGCTAATTTGGCGGTTTGGTATGACCTAAAAAAACGCGATAACGGCGGGACAAAGTGGTTAAAAGACCTGCGTCAATGGTGGCGAAAAAGTGGTCGTGAATTAACGATGCCTGTTGATGGTGTATCTGGTGCAACACGTAATGTCGGTGAGCATCAATTAAGCTTTAGCGATAAAAATACGCCATTAGATAAATTGGCAGCTGGGCGTTATCAGTTAGTGGTTGAGGCAGCACGCGAAGGCGGTGGTCGAGAAGTGTTAAAAGTGCCGTTTGAGTGGTTGTCTAAAAAAGCCAATCAGAATAGTGCACAAGGACAAGAAGAATTAGGCAAAGTCACCGTCGCGGTTAAACCGTAATCATTAAAACAGGACAATATCATGTTTAAAAAGACAACGCTTGCTTTGGGCTTATTAATTTTGCTTCCACAAGCTCATGCACATCGTCAATGGTTATTACCCTCCAATACACAGATTGATGCTAAAGAAGCATGGGTGACTATTGATGGGGCGGTATCAGAAAACTTATTTGATTTTGATAGTAATGCTTTGGCCTTAGATAATTTGGAGGTTGTTGCCCCTGATGGTAGTCAGGTGAAAGCGGAAACAATCACTAAAAGCAAATTTCGTGGCTCTGCTGATTTTAAATTGCTACAAAAAGGCACTTATAAAATTAGCCAGAACTCACAAAATGTGATGGCAACTTATCGTTTAAACGGTGAGGAGAAACGTTGGCGTGGGGCAGAAGAAAAGATGGCGCAAGAAATTCCAGCCGAAGCCACTGATCTAAAAATATCGCGTACCTATAACCGTTTAGAAACCTATGTCACCGCAGATCAACCGACTGATACGGTGCTAAAAGCCGTTAATCAAGGTTTAGAGTTATTGCCGTTAAGCCATCCCAATAATTTGTATGCACAAGAAACGACTCGTTTTAAAGTGTTATTAGATGGAAAGCCTGTTGCGGATAGCAAAATATCAGTGATTGCAGGTGGGGTTCGTTATCGTGGTGTGTTAAATGAAATCACAGCAATCAGTGATAAAGACGGCGTGATTAGCATTAAATGGCCATTTGCAGGAATGTATTGGTTAAAAGCGGCTTATCCACAATTGCCAGAAATGGTTGATGGCAAACGCCCAGCCATGCCCGAAAAACGTTATAGCTATGCGGCAACCTTAGAGGTGTTATTACCGTAATTGTTGCAAGTTGTTGCAAATTTAAATGATAATTGTTATCATTTACAAAGTGCCCAGCCAGTTCTAAACGACAAGCCAAGCCTTTTTTATGTTTAACCCTGTGGAGGGGATGACCATTGATGTGCGCTAGCCATCATTGCATCTAACTCTGAGGGCTATTTGAGGTATTGTGTTGTGTCTATCATTCGTTCTCGTAAAAAATCTACATTATTAACATCCTCTATGGTGGCGATGGCAGGTAGTTTAGCTATTCCTGCTCACGCACAAGATGCGCCAGTGTTAAAAGAGGTTAATGTCCAAGCTGCTGTTGATGTGCCGTACAAAACGGAAAAATCTGCATCAAACAAACTCACTCAAGCCTTAGTTGATACCCCAAAAACCGTACAAGTACTAAAAAAGGAAATGTTGAAAGAGCAAGGTGCTAGCTCCTTGATGGAAGCCTTACGCAATACCGCAGGCATTACTATGCAGTTGGGCGAAAATGGTAATACGGCGGCAGGTGATACGTTTCAGATGCGTGGTTTTTCAACCAATACCTCAACTTTTGTTGATGGTGTCCGTGATTTAGGTGCAGTGACCCGTGATGTATTTAACCTTGAGCAAGTTGAAGTGGTTAAAGGCGCTGGTGGTTCAGAGGTGGGACGTGGTGCGAGCGCGGGTTATATTAATTTAATTTCCAAATTGCCTACTCTTGAGCAGGCCAATGATATTGCATTAACACTGGGCACAGCCGATAAAAAGCGTTTAACTGTTGATAGCAATAATGTGATTGATGACAGCACAGCATTACGTTTGAATGTCATGGTGCAAGAAGGCAATGCCGAAGAGCGTAATCAAGTTTCCAATCGACAAGTGGCAATTGCACCAAGTTTAGCCTTTGGCTTAGATTCACCAACCAAAGTATATCTCTATTCTCAGCATATTCGTCAGGACAATGTGCCCGATGGTGGTGTACCAACTATTGGCATGGAAGGTTTTTATAATAGCAATACCACTATTAAAGCAGGGGCAAAAGTCAGTCGTGATAACTTTTATGGCAGTCAGCAAGATTATGAAAAAATATCTGCAGATATGTTAACGGCCAAAGTGGAACATCAGTTATCAAAAAACACCACCATTCGTAATATTAGCCGTTATGGTCAAACACATGTAGATCGCGTGTTAACGGGGGTGAATGCTTTATCTGTCAATGCCAGCACTAAAGCCATTGAAGTCGCTTTGAATCGCCAACGTATCGACCAAACTAATGAAATTTGGGCAAACCAAACAAACTTGAATACCGCGTTAAGCACGGGTTTTATTAAACATGATTTAGTGCTTGGTTTAGAGTTATTAAAAGAAAGTCAGTTAACACTTGGCTCAACTTCAGGCAGCACTAGCACAACAACGGTGGTGGTGAATGGCCAAACTTTGCCAGTATATAGTGTTGTACAAAATGTATATAGCCCAAATGCCTATCAGAATTTGTTAGTGCCTTATTTAACGGGTGCGGATACAGACGGTGAAACGACAACGGCTGCATTGTATGTCTTTGACACTTTAACATTAATAGACAGTTTAAAATTTAGCCTTGGTTTACGTGCCGATCGTTATAAAACTGAAACTAGCACAGGTACGATGGTAACGGGTGGTAGTGGTGGCAATTTGGCTACCTATTCCGCGCAAGGTTACAAAGTCGGTGATGTGGTTATTAGCCATTTAGAAGATGACGATACCTTATTAAGCTGGAATGCTGGTTTAGTGTTTAAGCCAGCTACGAATGGTTCGATTTATGTTGCCTTTGCCGATGCACAAACGCCACCTGCGGGTGCTAACTTTGTGTTATCAGCGACCGCAGGTAATCAGGCAAATGCTGAATTAGATCCACAACAAACCACAACCGCCGAATTGGGTACAAAGTGGGAGTTGTTAAATAAGCGTTTAAATGTCTCTGCTGCTGTTTACCGTACCGAAAACGATAAACAAGCCAGTGTTGATGCTGTGACTGGTGTGGCTAATCAGGAAGGAAAAACCCTTGTTGATGGTATTGAATTAGCGGCAGTTGGTCAATTAACGAACTTTTGGCAATTAACCATGTCTGTTGGTTTTATGGAAAGTGAGCAGTTAGGCCAAAGTTCTAAGAGTAGTTCAACGGGTGTGATTACCACATCAGATGGTGTGCGTTGGACACCTGATGTCACCGCATCGGTATGGACATCTTATACCTTAGAAAAATTCACCTTTGGTGGCGGTGCACGTTATGTGGGTGAACAAAAGCGTGTAGTGACAACCAATGCAAATTTGGCAACCGAAAATATGCCAGTGATTCCTGCTTATACCGTAGCTGATGTGATGGCTGCTTATAAAGTCAATAAGAACACCAATCTACGCTTAAACGTCTATAACGTCTTTGATGAAGAATATATCAGTACCTTAAACAATAGTGGTGCACGTATGACCTTGGGTGCGCCTATTTCAGCTGCAATTACGGCAGAGTTTAGTTTTTAATAACCCTCACCCCAGCCCTTTCCCATAGGGAGAGGGAGTCTAAATTGAGAGCTGAATGGGAAAATGTTATGTTATTGCATATTCCGCAAGTATTGAGTAAACAACAAGTCGCTCAAATTCGCCAACAGTTACACGAAGCTCCGTGGCAAGCAGGCGCAAATACTGCTGGCGCACAGGCGGCAAAAGTCAAACATAACTTACAACTCTCGCAAAATTTAGCGATTGCACAGCAATTAGGACAACAAGTTAAAGAGGCATTGTTAGCAAATCCCTTATTTGTCTCGGCGGTATTGCCCAAACAGTTGTTATTGCCACTGTTTAATTGTTATCAACAAGGTGGGCATTTTGGTAATCATGTCGATGGCGCAATTCAATACGAAGCCTTAACCCGTTTACCTGTGCGTACCGATGTCTCAACCACCGTTTTTTTATCCGAACCTGAAGAGTATGAGGGGGGAGAATTGGTTGTTGAAGATACTTATGGTTGCCATGAGGTTAAATTAGCCGCAGGGGATGCGATTGTTTATCCTGCTACCAGTTTACATCGGGTTGAGCCTGTAGAAAATGGTCAACGTTT
>NZ_CALETI010000460.1 GCF_937920075.1 uncultured Agitococcus sp. | reverse complement strand
TAAAATTATAATCAATACCTACACCTATTAAAGTGGTATCCACTTCATCACTACTTGTACCAATAAAGTTTTTGCCTGCATCAAAATTAACCATGCTGAACTGTCCACGTACAGTAACGGCATCCATCTTATACGAACCACTTAACATTAAAAGCTCTTCATCCATTTTAGCGGCGATTGTATTTAAATTATTAGACGCTTCTGATTGTTGAAACATTGTCGAGATAGTTAAATCATTAAGCTTATAACGTGCATTAAACCTCATGGTATCACGCTTTTCTGAGTATGATGTAGCCGCTACAGGCACATTACCTACTAGTTTAGCAACTTCATTAGCAACTTCAACAACCAACTCAGGCAATTTAGTAGTAACATCCTTATCCATTGCAAAAGATAAATATAAATTATCGTCTTCATAACTTAATGCAGTAGAAATTGCGTCAGCAATATGGTTTTCATTACTAGCACCTTCACTAGGCTGCAATGTTAAATTCACTCCAAAAACATCCAAAAATTTTGGAGATACATAATTTATAGAATTCTCCAATCTCATTTGCCCCGTCGCATAGTTATCCATATCTAAGATTGTATTATCATTAAATACATCAATATCATCCTCAGCATTTTTTAATGGAGAGTCAATATTGCCCAAGCGCACTGTACCCCATTGGTAGTGTTTTAAACCCAAATAACGTTCGCGAGCATTTAAATCTTTACCACCAGCCATATCACCTTGAACTTCCCATTCCGCTTTATAAACAGCGGTAAATTCTTCGGTTAATTTTTCGTTACCTTTAACACCAATACGAGAAGAATTACTGTTTAATTCCCATACTTTGCCATCAACACCAGCACCTAAATCTTGATCCATATAATCAACAGATAAATTCAAACGACCATAAACAGTTGGTGCAGCTTGTGCAGTCAGTGGTAATAATGTCGCAGCAGCAATGGCAACAGCTAATAATTGACGCTTCATATCTAATCCCCTCTTGGTTTTATAATGGTGTGGGACACTTACAATGCATTAGGACAAAATTGATTCACTGTAACTGTTAATTCAACCACACATCTATGACACAATTTGTAACACATTCAAAAACGATGTCAATAATATTTTGCAAAACTTTTTTGCACTTTTTTATTGCTTTTTGTAAACAATGCACCAAAAAAAATTTATTTAGTGCAAATGCTCTATTTTCACTCTTGTAACAAATTATTCATAAGCTCGTCAAGCACCATCACAAAATGCTTTTCTTAATTACGCACCAAACGTATCGCAAATAGTTCTGTTTTTAGCTCAGGACGCGCAACGCCATCATCAAAATTAACTCTCCACGCACTATTGCTATCATCGCTATTAGGTGATGCTGTCCAATACGTTGTTTTAACCATACCATCATTAAAGAACTTTTGATTAATTGCCATATCATAACAAGAGTCTTCTATCAAAGTTTTTAACTCTTTAATATTGGGTAATCGCCAACCACTTCCTGTATTAGCCGCAAACTGTAAGGCACTTGCCCATGTGTGTAGGGATTCGCCACCCACACACGCCGTTCCAGAATAACTTTGCCCAACTGCACAACGCTGCCAAATTAGATTTGTTTTTAAATCCTTCACTTCTTTATTATTATTTTGTAGTTGATAACGTGAGTCAGGCGCACTTTGCTTGATTGATGAAACACAATCTGCAATAGCAGACTGATATATGTTTAATAACATCAATAAACCAATCGTTCTTTTAATTCCTATCATTTTTTCACCATTTCATGATTATTTTACTATAGGGTCTGTTGAGGCTTTGCGTCTGAGCAACCACAATCAAAACGTCAACAGCCCCTACAAATTATTGCCCACCACGTACCAACAAAACAGGGAACATATTGCTTTTACTATGCTGACCATCGCTCGCATCTGCAAAGTTTATAGCCCAAGCACTTGCAAGTGACACGGCGACTGTTGTAGATGTCCAATAAGACTTACGCTGCATATTCAAAAACAAATTATTATCGACAGTTGCTAGGGTTGTTTGACCATAATCAAGAATAGATTCTAATTCTTGGCGTGAGGGTAAACGCCAATCACTAAAACCACATAATGCCGATTGATTTACCTTATTTGTATAATCTAAGGTGTTATTGGACTGTTGCTTTCCAACGAAACCGCCATTTGATGTGGCATCCGTGTTATACCAACTATAAGTATTTTGTGTATCTCGCAAAGCCTTAGCCTTATCATTAGTTTTAACTTCCCAAATCAGGCCTGTTAAATTATCTTTGACACAAGACCATATTGTTGCGTTATCCAATAATAACTCACCTTTGATACCTAACTTACTAAAATCAAATCCAGCAACCCCGATCCCTATTTTCTTTAATTGTTTTTGAGCCGCCAAGGCATCTCTACCAATTTGACCATCTTGTTGCCAATTAAACCAGCCACCTAAATTTGTCACATTACATTGACTAAAAATTGTGTTGTCATTAGCGCATATGGTAATGCCCGTATCATTTATTTTGTCAACTGCGACACTATCGGCCTTTAGTGTTGTCACAAACAACACTTGACTACTAGTAGACAAACCTTGCTCATCTTTTACTAACAACTTAACACTATAATCAGTTTGTACTTTTAATTCATCAAGTTGTGTACTTAGTGTGTTTGATAAGGTCTTTTTAAGTGTTGTTAAACTTGGCTGAAAGTCTGCTTTTCCCTCAGTTATATGCACTTCATAAACTAATTTTTCTGGCAAGGTGCTATCATCTTTAGCCGCTGCCCATTCAATAGACAAACTCGTTGTTGTTAGCGCTGTTACTTTTGCCAAAGATACATTGGTTGGAGCTTGATTAATCGGTGGAGTGCTTTCATTTAAAGTCGTCACTGTTTTTGCAGAACTAATAGTTTTAAGCCCTTGGCTATCTATAGCTATTAATTTAACTTGATAAGCTGTTTGTGCTTTTAAGCCTGTAATTGCAGCGTTTAAAACATTTTTACCCGAAAATTTACGTGTTGAGTCACTCACGGTAAAATCGCCACCTTCAGAGAGATGAATCTCATAACTTAAGTCAGTGGCAATCGTTTTGTCATCGCTGGCACTATCCCATTCAATTTGTACTTCTGAAGAGCTAGTTGCTGTTGCTTTTTTAATAGCAACATTAGTTGGTGCTTGATTAAGCTCAGAATTATTATTGTTATTGTTATTAGTATTATTATTGGTTGATGGTGACGAGTCTCCGCCACCACCACCGCCACAAGCAGTTAGTAAACATATTGAAGATAGTAAAAAGATTTTTTTTATTTTGGCCTTAGATGCCTGTTTATCAAAATTAGCCAACATGGCGATATTCCCAAATAACATTAAATACAAACTAATTATACGAGCTAGATAATATTTGAGCTATCAAGCTTTGTAACTAGCGACAGTTAATTTTTTGTTGATTTTTTGCAGATGTTAAAATGTTACTTTGCGTTACCTATTGTTAACAAATCGTTACTTTGACATTGTCAAGATGTTACTGTTACCTGATTTTTATTTAAAAGTAACATTTACAAAAGCCAAAAAGCTCAAAAAACCAACACAATGTATATTTATCGCCCAAAATACTCATTTAAAAAAGTTGGCACACTCTATGCAATATATTATTTGCGTAACACATAACAACAAATTGTACGCAAGATAATAACAACAATAGATAACGATAATAATGCTGGTGTAGTCAGGATGACAAATGCAACTAGCTCTAAATAGTGACAGCAATCGAAAGATTGAAAGTCATCAAGTAGAACTGACGAATAACAATAAAAAGCGTCAGATAAGCGATATAACAACAATAAGTCGCAGTGAAACAACAACTATAATATAAAAAGGTGCAAACGCGGGAGCCATAAACTCCCGCGCTTCCTTTTATACAACTTTCACTTTTCTCATTAGCCAACGAATTGCTGTGGGTGATACTCGATCAACATAGACAGCCAATCTCTCTTTTAAGCCGCCAATAATAATGTGCTCTTTACCTTCTGCTAAGGCTTTAACTACCTGCTTTGCAAACTCTTGTGGTGACATGGCTAAATCTTGAGCTTCATCCATTTTATTTTGTGGTGAACCATCACCTGTTAAAGCCGCATAGCTAATATTGGTTTTGACAAAACCCGGATAAATCACACTAACATATACTCCTTTATCATAAACTTCTGCTCTTAATGCGTCATAAAATGCGGCTATGGCGTGTTTTGCTGCTGCATAGGTTGAACGCATTGGTGTTGCAACTAAACCTGCAATACTAGATACCGCCACCAAACGACCACGTTTGCGTGCTAACATATAAGGCAAAATAGTTTTTGTTAATGCAACAGGCGCAAAATAATCCATCTCCATTAAGGTACGATCAACAGCCAAACTGGTGTCTTTAATCAAACTACGTTGGCTAACCCCTGCATTATTAATTAATAGGTCAACCCCTCCAGTTTGTTGTTCAACTTCTGTTACTACTGTTGATAATTGATCTATATCTGTCATATCAAACGCAATAATCATGTGTTTTTCTGAATTTACACAGCGTTGTTTTACTTGTTGCAAAACATCTGCTCGCCGTGCCGATAACACTAACTTTGCACCTTGCTTAGCAAACTCATAGGCTAATGCTTCACCAATACCACTCGATGCACCTGTAATCCACACTACTCTATTACGAAACGGCATTTTTTTCTCCTATTTTATTGTTTTTGAGCTTTGGCAACAGCAACCACTCTTCTATTTTGTAAGCGACCTTGCTCTGTTGTATTATCCGCTATTGGTCTCAATTCACCATAGCCAATCGCTAACAAACGTCTAGCATCAACGCCAAAACGAATTAGCTCTCTACGAACAGCTTCTGCACGTCTTTGTGATAGTTTTTGGTTATGTGCAATACTCGCTCTGTCGTCAGTATGCCCTTCTATAACAACCGTGACATTGGGATACTGACGCATAAAATCTGCAACTTTTAAAATATCAACAAAGGCGTTATCAACAATAGTGGCTTTATCTGTGGCAAATAACACATTAAGTTTTATTTCTACATCTTCTAACAATACTAATGGACATCCTTTAGCATCAACCTTAGTTCCTAAAGGAGTATTAGGACAACTATCTTGTGCATTTTTGACACCATCTTTATCTAAGTCATCATCAATGACAACATTGACAGGACAGCCCCTAACATCAACTTTAGTGTTTGATGGGGTACTTGGACATTTATCTTCATCATCATTAATCCCATCTTGATCTTTATCACTTTGATTAATACCGTTGACATAGTTATTGTTAGTAACAGTGACATTAATTGGTGCAGCCGCCCCACCCCCACTATAACTCGTACTATTTCCGCCACTAGGCTTACCTGTCCAATTATTACTATTTCCGCCTGTATTAGTACTTAAAGAACAGCCTTTATCATCAACTTTGGTATTTGTAGCTGTATTAGGGCATTTATCTTTTGAGTTTTTGATGCCATCTTTGTCATCATCACCATCAATCGGACAGCCTTTGTCATCAACTTTGGTATTGGCAGGTGTATTAGGACATTTATCTACAGAGTTTTTAATGCCATCTTTGTCGTCATCACCATCAATCGGACAACCTTTGTCGTCAACTTTGCTATTAGCAGGTGTATTAGGGCATTTATCTACAGAGTTTTTAATGCCGTCTTTATCGTCATCAGGGTCAATAGTACAACCTTTTTGATCTACTTTGACATTTGATGGTGTATCTAAACATTGATCTATTTCATCATTAACACCATCAAAATCAAAATCAGGGATGAGTGATAGTCGTGGAGAAATCGGGAAAATATATTGTGGCGGTGTAATTGCGATTGTTTCATCAAAGTCTTTTTCTACAAATGGCTGACCTTTAGGAATAATTGGGGCTGGCCCTTGTCTAATAGCTTGGTTTTGACAAGCCATCAACAATATCGACAACATTAACACCATTGATTTATTTGTCATTATCAGCGCACTCTATTGCTTTTGTATATAAATATTTAGGGGCAACAACCCAGCTCACACCCAAAACGTAAACAGACTCTATCCAAAGTAAATCGTTTTTATATCAAGTTTGATAAAAATATAACTCTGGCTTGACACTTTTTACAAAAAATATAGACTCAAATGTTATACAGAATAAGTTTATCTCTTGCTTATTCCTCGAGCCTATGTTGCTAATGGATTATAAAAACTAAATGAATATTAAACAAATTTATACCAATAATTTTGAACTTAATTCAAGCCAAATTGCCGAATTAAAGAGTATTAAACCTCAACTGGTTTTGGTATTTGCTTCAATTAGCCATTTTGAACATGACACATTTATAAAACAACTCTGCACTGAGTTTAATGAAGCTTTGTTAATTGGCTGTTCAACAGCAGGCGAAATTTATCAAGATGGTGTATTAGACAATAGTGTGGTGCTCACGGCACTATATTTTGATCATCCTGATTTTGTTTTAGTCAAAACCTCTCTCAAATCAATGGATGATAGTTTTGACGCTGGACTACGTTTGGCACAACAACTACAAAATCACTCACTCAATAATATTTTACTATTTGGCCAAGGCGTTAATATTAATGGTAGTGCCTTAATTGAAGGTTTAAAAAGTCAATTACCAAGCCAAACCGTCATTAGTGGTGGTTTAGCTGGTGACAGTGGCCAATTTAGCCGAACCTTTATTTTAAACGGAGAACACCGCTCAACTGAGGATATTTTAGCACTTGGTTTTTATGGGACTCATATCCAATTAACCTCTGCTTGTTTTGGTGGCTGGAAAGGTTTTGGCACAACACGACGAATTACTAAACATATTGGCAATGTTTTATACGAGCTTGATGGCAAACCAGCACTAGAGCTTTATAAACGCTATTTGGGTGATTATGCCGATAAATTGCCTGCTTCAGGTTTACTCTTTCCTTTTTCTATGCTTAGTGCTGATGGCAATGATGTTGGCATTATTCGTACCATTTTGGGCGTTAATGAGGCAGAAGGTAGTTTGATTTTGGCGGGTGATTTAATTGATGGTGGCTATTTACAATTAATGCACGCCTCTACAGATGCCTTAATTGATGGTGCTGAACAAGCTGCTATTTTAGTCAACTCTTTACGTCAACATCAACAAGCAGGATTAGCCATTTTAGTAAGTTGTGTAGGACGAAAATTGTTAATTGGCGGACGTATTGATGAAGAAGTCGATGCCGTAAGTGATATTTTTGGCCAAGAAACTATCATCACAGGTTTTTATTCTAATGGAGAAATTAGTCCTTTTAGTAATACCACAGATTGTAAACTACATAATCAAACGATGACTATTACTTATTTGAGTGAGTCATGATTGAGACCAAACTGTTAAAAAGGCAGCTACGTCGTTTGTTTGATATACAAGATGTTTCAAACTTAGATGATCTATCTCAAGAATTGAGCGACTTAAAGCACCATACCACCTCTCCTACAACACATAAGCTGCTAAGTAACTTTAGTAGCTTTTTACAACAAGTTGATGAAGCTTATCAACAATCTGAACGAGATTTAGAATTACGCAGTCGGAGCTTAGAAATTAGTTCGCAAGAGCTTAACTGGGCAAATCAACGCTTGGCTAATGAATTAGCACTGCAACAACAAACCATTAATAATCTTAAACAATTGGCTGAACGCCTATCCAAAAAAATTGGTGTGGACTATAACGGCCTAGATGAGCGACTAGACTCCGTTTCCACATTGTTAAATAATTTAGTCAACTCTTATCAAGAGTTAAGTGATGTACTTAAATTATCCGAAGAACGTTTCCAGTTGGCGATCGCTAGTGCAGAAATTGGTTTATGGGATTGGCAAATTGATTCCGACTCTATTTATTTTAGTCAAGAATGGCTTGCTTTATTAGATATTAATCCCTCTAAAAATAATCATTTTGCACTTTGGTATGATTATTTACATCCCCATCATACCTCAATATTTGAACAACAAATTAGTGCATTAATCACCAAATCTAGCCACTATTTAAATCTTGAAGTCCAAATGCGCCATTCATCAGGCGAATATATTTGGGTACAAATTCAAGGTAAAGTTCAAAATCAAGACTCTACTCAAAGACGTTGTCTTGGCACAATGGTTAACATTAATGCCCGTAAGATTGCTGAGTCTGCCATTATTGAAGCAAAAGAAGCGGCTGAAGCCAGTAATCAGGCTAAAAGTGACTTTTTAGCTAATGTCAGCCACGAAATCCGAACCCCGATGAATGGCATTATTGGCATGACTAAACTCTGTTTAGACACCCCTATTAATGCTGAACAAGAAGAATATTTACAAATGGTTTCTTCATCAGCAATGTCATTATTGGGCTTGATTAATGATGTTTTAGATTTTTCTAAAATTGAAGCAGGCAAAATGGTGATTGATCCTACAGACTTTAATATTAGAAAGCTGATTAGAGACACATTACGCCCCTTAGCTTTACGCGCTCAAGAGAAAAGTATAGAGCTAACTTGTGACATACAAAATCAAGTCCCAGTTTCTCTGATTGCTGACGCCAATCGCTTACGCCAAGTGCTGATTAATTTATTAGGTAATGCGATTAAATTTACCGAGACAGGTGAAGTCGGCTTAAAGATAACCATTACTTGCCATACGAATCAACAAAATGAACTTTTTGTTTGTGTAAGTGATACAGGTATTGGTATAGAGTCACATTTACTGGATAAAATTTTTGAATCTTTTTCTCAAGGTGATAGCTCCATTACACGTCGATACGGTGGTACAGGTTTAGGTTTAGCTATCTCATCTAAATTGATTGAGTTAATGGGTGGCAAACTGACGGTTAAAAGTCAAATGGGCGTGGGCAGTGAGTTTAGTTTTAGCATCCCAGTAACCATTGGCAACGAACGAGAAATTTCACCTGTAACGCCTGATACGCTCAAAAAACTACCTGTACTTGTTGTTGATGATAATTCAACAAATCGCCGTTTAATGTACGATATGTTGCATAATTTTGGCATGGATCCTTTTGTGGTGGGTGATGCACGCTCAGCAATGATGAAAATGGTCGATCATGCCTTAGAAGGAACACCTTTTAATTTGGTATTACTTGATGCACAAATGCCTGATCGTGATGGGTTTAGTTTAGCCAAAGACATTATTAGTGAAAAAAAACTCGGCTCACCTCGTTTGGTCATGCTCAGCTCGATTGCTGACCCACCAGACTCTAACACTCTAAAAAGTTTAGGTATTGCAGACTTTTTATCAAAGCCAATCGATCAATCAGAATTGTATAATTGTTTATTGCACGTCTTAGGTACAGTTGATAAACATAAATTACAAATGGCTGATAACAAAAATAACTCATTAACAGCACACTCACCTCGCCCTCAACGTGTTCGAACCTTACCTACTAATGAGCCTATCACCAATATGGAAATATCAGATAGACTACATATTTTATTAGCCGAAGATAACACTATTAATCAAAAACTTGCTATTCGTTTATTAGACAAATTAGGTTATCAATGCTTTTTAGCAAAAGATGGTTTAGAAGCAGTAAACGCCGTGAATAGCGATTGTTTTGACTTAATATTGATGGATATTCAGATGCCAACAATGGGTGGTATTGCTGCTACACATCATATTCGTCATTGGTGTGAAGAAAAAAATCATCCTCATATTCCTATTATTGCCATGACAGCACATGCCATGACAGGTGATAGAGAACGCTTTTTAGCAGAAGGCATGGATGGTTATGTGAGCAAGCCGATTATGGTTGATGAACTCAAGGCTGAAATTGAGCGAGTTTTAAGTTTATTCCCTCCACAACAGCGTAACAAGATTGATATGAATACAGATACTATCCCCACTATTTGTTTTGATTATGAATTAACCCTAGAAAATATGGGTGGTGATTCTAGTTTTGTCGCGGAATTAGCGCACGTTTTTATCAAAGAAAACCCTGAACGGATGCAGTTACTCAAACAAGCGGTTGTACAACGCAATGCGGAACAAATATATTTAATTAGCCATAAATTAAAGGGAGAATCTGCTAATTTTGGCCGTCCTCTCGTTGAACAAATTGCGGATAAACTTTGTGAAATGGGTAAAAAACAACAATTCACAGAGATTGACGAAACTTTTGCCGAGTTAGAAAAGCAAGTAGCTATGTTTATTGCAGACCTTGAATATCGGGTACTCAGAATCAAGTAAGTTGCTAATGTGTTATTCTTCGGGAATTGGTGTCACATGGCGTTGAAAAGCAGTACCTTCAACATTGACTTCGTTAACATTGGTTTCTTCTGGCTTAATTAAATGGCCTCGTTCTGGGGTAGCGAGTTCTATTTCTGCCTCTACAGGCAAAGTTTGAGTATTGTTTTCGTTATTTGCTTGTTCTTTGTCTGATTTATCTTGTTGGTCATTTGTAGGCTTCACCGTTTCGGACTGAGTATCCACTGCAAAATGTTGTTGATTCGTTAATGTTTGCACTGTTTGCTCATTATTACTCTCTCCTTGCGGTGAAGTTGGCTGCATTTCGCTAGAGCTAGAATCTACTGTCGTTGTTAAAGACACATTTTCTTCATTAATTACCACAGGTGGTGAGGCTAAAAAATTCTGATTCAACTCCAAAAGACTATCTGGATTCGTTAATTTAAGACCAGATTTTGGAGTTTGAAACTCTGTTAAACCATATCGGCTGTCCATTTCTAATAAAACCGACATAAATGGCTCAATAGTTGGCACTACATCGCCACTTAATTGTTGCAATGCTTGTCTGACTGTGGCAATACGTTGCTTGAGCATGACACGCTCTTGCTCCCAAGAACTGTTAGCTTCCAAATATAATCTAATCGCATCTGACCATGTATTATAAGCTTGTGGGTTTTCTAAATTTTGCCACAATACCGTGGCAAATACCGCCGACAAAGCCGCTTGTTTTTTTTGTTCGTCACTTTGTTGTTCACTACTACTGGCTAAAGCTTGCCATGTTTTTGCTGCTTCTGCGGTTTGTCCTGCACGATAAAATGCCCAACCTGTTTGATAATAATCATTATTACTAATGGTAGCGGCATGACTAAGCGATATATTAAGTGATAAAGCCAAGATAAAAGCTACATCTCGCAACTTATTTTTATAATGGGCAAACAGGTCGCTCTTGAGGGAAACATTGTTGTGGACGTGCATATATTTTGTCCAATCGCTGATTAAAATGTCTAGTTTGATTAACGTGACGATAAATAGGCCCTTTAGCCTTATATAACAATGACTCTAACACCATAGCATTGGTATAACTGGTCATTTGTCGTTCATAAGCACCGCTCGCTTCATATCGCCCTTCATACCATCCTCTATCTTTATCATAGAGAGCCTCTATGACTTTCATTAATTGTTGCGTGTAATCGGTTTTCCATAACACCCACATTGAGAAAGCTGCTTTTGTTGAAACAACAGCCAATTTAGGATACCACTGCCCTTTATCATTAATAGTATTCCAAGGTTGGCCATTTGCAAATACACTATCATTTAAACTTCTTGGTTCAGTGAGTCGATAATAATC
>NZ_CALETI010000459.1 GCF_937920075.1 uncultured Agitococcus sp. | reverse complement strand
GCTTACCTCAAACGCTTCTCAAAAGACTATTACTGCCTGCACAAAGAAGAGAACCACGTTGTTTTTAGCGACATGCGTTTCGGTCAGATAGGCGGCTGGTATATTAAACAGGCTCCTTTTGTATTTAATTTTAACCTCGAACAAGGCAAAGACAACAAAACCAACCTTCAGCAGGGCCGCTTCAAATCCTTTAATTCCAAAGACCTTTCTTTGTTGTTCGACAGGATTAAAGATAGAAACACCAATAATATCGGCTGGCAACATATCACTGGTAAATTGCAGACGTTGATAACGTAAACCCAATGTTCGCGCCAAGGCTTCTGCTAGGGTAGTTTTTCCCATACCCGGTAAATCTTCAATGAGCAAATGGCCTTTTGCTAATAAACAAGCCAATGCCAATTTTATTTGAGTATTTTTACCTAAAATAACAGCATTTAAAGAATTAAGAATGGGTTGTACGGCTGATGTCATTGTTCTAAGTCCTAAGTTTTAGACCTTAAACATAACACTCAGCCTATACAGATGGAATCAGGCAAACTGTGGTTTTGTTATGATTTTGTTTTATTTGTTTAAGACTTAGCCGCTCAGTGGCTAAGTCTTGAAGCTTACATATTAGCAAAACCACGTTCACAATCAGCTTTCAGATCATCAATATCCTCTAAACCAACTGCAATACGAATTAAACCTTCGCTAATATACGCAGCAGCTTTGGCTTCTGCACTCAAACGGCCATGTGTGGTTGACGCAGGATGGGTAATGGTGGTTTTGGCATCGCCCAAATTAGCAGTAATGGACATAATTTTTGTGCCATCAATAAAACGCCACGCTCCTTCACGCTCACCTTCGACAACAAACGATAATACACCACCAAAAGCACGCTGTTGTTGTGCCGCTAATTGATGCTGTGGATGGGTAGGTAAACCAGCATAATTGACTTGTTTAACTTTGGGCTGTTGTGCCAACCACGTTGCTAAAGCCAAGGCATTGGCTGAGTGTGCTTCCATTCTTAAACGTAAGGTTTCTAAGCCTTTTAAAAATACCCACGCATTAAATGGACTCATTGATGGGCCACAAGTACGAACCACGCCATAAATCTCTTCTAAAAGTTTATGGCTGCCAACTACTGCACCACCTAATGCCCGACCTTGACCATCCAAATATTTAGTTGCTGAATGAATGATTAAGTCCGCACCTAAAGCCAAAGGCTTTTGTAAAGCGGGTGTGCAAAAGCAATTATCAACCGCTAATAAAATACCGTGTTGATGCGCCAAAGCGGCTAAGGCAGGAATATCAGCGACTTCACAAATGGGATTACTGGGCGTTTCTAAGAAAAATAATTTGGTGTTTGTTTTAATCGCAGCTTGCCATTCTGCAATATCTGTCAAATTAACAAATGTGGTTTCTACACCAAATTTTTTAAAATATTTTTCAAACAATACGTTGGTTGTACCAAATACCGCACGCGAACAAACCACATGATCGCCTGTCGACAAAAATGCCAGCATGGTTGCCAAAATAGCGGCCATGCCTGAGCTGGTCGCTACTGCACGCTCACCACCCTCAAGGGCGGCTAAACGTTGTTCAAACATCCGCACGGTTGGGTTGGTAAACCGTGAATAAATATTACCTGCTTCTGTACCACCAAAACGAGCCGCCGCTTGAGCTGCACTGTCAAAGGCAAATGATGATGTTAAAAACATCGCCTCACTGTGCTCACCTTCATTAGTGCGTGCTACCCCTGCGCGAACGGCTAAGGTATCAAATTCAAGCTCGGCAAAAAGTTCTGGCGACATGATGTATTATCCTTGTACGTTAGGTAAATCGATAGTGACATTTTCGACTTTACGTTTAGCACCGTCATTACGTGATTTCTCTAAACGCTCTAAATACGCATCATCAATATCACCTGTCACATATTGACCATTAAATACCGAGCAATCAAACTCGGTAATTTTTGGATTACCCTCTGTTGCAGAGGCAATTAAGTCATCTAAATCTTGGTAAATCAAACCATCAGCACCAATTAAATCACACACTTCTTGTTCGGTATGACCATGAGCAATCAACTCACTTTTGGCCGGCATATCAATACCATAGACATTGGGATAACGTACTGCGGGGGCTGCTGAAGCAAAAAATACCTTACGCGCACCGACATCACGCGCCATTTGAATAATTTCTTTACAGGTTGTACCACGAACGATGGAGTCATCGACTAATAGCACATTTTTACCTTTAAATTCTAATTCAACAGGACTGAGCTTTTGACGAACTGATTTTTTGCGTTGACTTTGACCAGGCATAATAAAGGTACGACCGATATAACGGTTTTTCATAAACCCTTCACGGTACTTGACATTTAAGTTATTAGCCAATTCTAAAGCGGCAGTACGACTGGTGTCTGGAATAGGAATCACCACGTCAATGCCATGATCTTCGCCCCATTCACGTTTAATTTTGGCGGCTAATTTTTCACCCATGCGTAAACGTGATTTATAAACGGAGATATTGTCCATTTTGGAGTCTGGACGAGCAAAATACACATACTCAAAAATACAAGGGGTGTATTTTGGATTTTCAGCACATTGACGGCTAAATAATTGACCTTCATTGTTAATGAAAATAGCTTCACCGGGTGCTAAATCACGCACCACGGTATAACCTAAAGAAGTGATGGCAACAGATTCGGAGGCAATAATATATTCTTTGCCCTGAGCGGTTTGACGTTCGCCGTACACAATAGGACGAATACCATGCGGGTCTCTAAAGCCTAATAAGCCATAACCTGTAATCATTGCTACTACCGCATAAGCACCACGACAACGCTTATGTACAGCAGAAACAGCGGCAAATACATCTTCTTCACTCGGTTGTAATTTACCCAATTCTTGTAATTCATGAGCAAACACATTTAACAATACTTCTGAGTCAGAATCGGTATTGATATGACGTAAATCGGTACGGAATAAATCGTTACTGATTTCATGGGCATTGGTTAAATTACCATTATGCGCCAAAGTAATCCCATAAGGAGAGTTGACATAAAACGGTTGGGCTTCGGCAGAGCTTGAAGAGCCTGCGGTTGGGTAACGCACATGACCAATACCAAAGTTACCCACTAAACGTAACATGTGACGTGTGTGAAACACATCACGTACCATGCCGTTATCTTTACGCAAAAATAAACGCCCCTCTTGAGCGGTGACAATCCCTGCTGCATCTTGGCCACGATGTTGAAGCATCGTCAGTGCGT
>NZ_CALETI010000458.1 GCF_937920075.1 uncultured Agitococcus sp. | reverse complement strand
AATAGTGCCCGAATCGAATTTGGTACCATTTAATAATAAACCTGTGTAAGTCATTGATACTGTTTCACATAGGTTTGGTTTAGTGGCTGTACCTGGTGTGATAATTTGATATAATATGCCACTTGTGTGTGTCGTATAAGTAATATTGTTTGCTGTACAATAATTTACCATTGCTGTATTCTGTCCCGCATTGGTGTCGTTACTGTATACCGCCTTTAAAGTGCAAGGCTCCGATTTACTACATGCAGTTTGACTGAAAACACCTAAAAGCAGACTGAAAAGTGCTATAAATGATGAAATTTTGATTTTTTTGTTTGTTTTTGGGGTAAAAATGGTCATTTTTTGTATTTTTGTTGTCCTTTTTCGTTTTGAAGATATTAATAATTTACAAAACGAAACTGCAGACATTTTATTAAATAAATATAGCTATAACTTAACCCGAGCACCTGAAGCACAATGGCAAGAAGTTTTAGAACAAGCTCTCAGCGAAAAAAACCTACATAGTATAGATATTTATGGCTCTTCTGGCATAAAGTTGGTTCATGCAGGATTACCCTCAACACTCAATCAACTGCCTAATGAATTAGTCAAACATTTAAAAGCTCAAAAAAACCCTGTTGTATATCCCTATCGCGATATATTTTTAATCCCAATTAATGCGCCATATCTAGACCAAACTAATCCTAAATGGTTAGCCATTGAATTACAAAGCAATAACTTTACTTTAGCTCGTTATGAATCGGTGATGACTATTTCAATTACCTTATTTGGTTTTGTGGTCATTTTATTGTTATGGGTGAGTGGCAATATTCGTTATTGGCTTAATCCTATCCAAAAATTGATTGAACAAATTCGACAAATCAATCCTCAACAACTCGATAAACATCTCGATACAGGCGCAACAGGCGATTTATATTTGCTACAAGAAAGTATTAACCATTTGCTAGTTGCTGTTGGTCAGGAATACGATGAACTTAAAAATTTAATGGAACAGGCCAAACATGATTTAGATGAAAATTTAATCACAATGGAATCACGCAATATTGAACTACACATCGCACATAATCACGCCCTAGAAGGAAATAGAGCTAAATCCGCATTTTTAGCCAACATTAGTCATGAATTACGCACCCCTCTAAATAGTATCAATGGTTTTACTAAATTACTGTTAAAAATGCCCTTAGACTACAAACAACGTGACTGGGTTGAGAGCATTCAAAAATCATCAGAACATTTGTTAGCCATTATTGGTGATGTTTTAGACTTTTCCAAAATCGAAGCTGGCCAATTATCTTTAGATAAACAACCCATTATTTTGGAAAATATTATTTTTGAAGTCATGGATAGTTTAGCACCACAAGCCGCTAGCAATGGCTTGGAACAAATTGTGTTTATTTATGAGGGTGTTCCCAATAAAGTTATTAGCGACAGTTTACGCCTCAAACAAGTTCTCACTAACTTAGTTAACAATGCCATTAAATTTGTTAAGAAAAATGAAAAAGGTGAAGTGATTGTTAGGGTTATGCTTGAAGAAACTCGCGGTAATTATCATGTCATTCGGATTGAAGTAAGTGATAAAGGCATCGGTTTAAGTGAAGATGCTAAACGCTCTTTATTTCAAGCCTTTCAACAAGGCAATCCTTCCATCACCCGTGAATTTGGTGGTACAGGTTTAGGCTTAGCTATCTCGCGGAATATTATCAAATTAATGGATGGTGATATTGGCTTTAACCCAGAGCAAACCCAAGGTGCAACATTTTGGTTTAATTTTAGAGCAGGTTTTTGTGCAGACACAGATAATACACCTGTCATTCATCTTGATAACAAACAAATTATTGCCCTAGAGTCTCACGAAAAAAATAGTCAATTATTGAGAGCCACTTTATCTAATGCTGGCGCAATGATTACGCTCACTAAAACTTGGCCAGACCTCATTGAACAATTGCAAGACACCCATCAAGTGATTATTTTTGATCATCATGATTTAGATAAAGACAAAGCCTATGAGCAATTAAAACAGTTACGTAAACATTTTTCGGGTTTATTAGTTATGTTTAGTCATTTATCTGACGTAACAAAGCTACCTGATAATGCTTATGCCGAATTACATATTTATACTTTATCCAAACCCATCAGACCAAGACATCTATTAAGTCTTTTAGCACAAGGATTACTCACTGCTAGATTGACACAAATACCTGTGAATACAACCAACAATACAACTAACTCTGTCAAAATAGATTTACATATTCTGACGGTTGATGATCATCCTCTTAATTTAAAATTAGTTTCAACGTTATTAGAAGATTTAGGTATTACGGTAAGCTGTGCAGCAAGTGGCATGGAAGCTATTGAATTATGCTCTCAAAGCAAATTTGATCTCATTTTTATGGATATTCAAATGCCGCAAATTTCTGGTTTAGAGGCTACTCAACGTATTCGTCGTTCGGAAGACAGTTTAAATCGAAATACACCCATTATTGCTTTAACGGCTCATGCCCTAGCCGATGAAAAAGACAATATGTTAAAAGCTGGGATGAATGATTATTTGACCAAACCCATTGATGAGGCACAATTAAGTTATGTGATAGAACAATGGACAAATACGCATTTGCAACCCAAACCACAGGCCACAATATCTTCTGTTTTAGAAAAATCGACAGTTAATCTAATTTCTATAGATTGGTCTGAAAGCTTAAGACTCAGTGCCAACAAAAGCGACTTAGCCTATGAAATGATTACCATGCTCATTTCTGGTTTAGACACCGCACACGAAAAACTCAATAAATCGCATCAAGAACAAAACTACCCTGCACTGTTGTCACATGTACATCATTTATATGGTGCAACACGCTATTGTGGTGTCCCTAAATTACGCTTTTTATTAGAACAGTTAGAACGCTTGCTCAAAGATGCACTAAAAAGACACTTAGAGCATGATTTGGCTATTCAACAACAACGCGATATTTTGCTAAACGATATTTATAACGAAATAAAGCAGTTGTGCACAACAGACATCAATCAATTGATTAATGGCGGCTAACTAGCCGCCAAGCCATATACTTAATTAGCAATTAGCGTGGAGCCATACGAATTGCGCCATCCAAACGAATGGTTTCGCCATTCATAAATTTGTTTTCAACAATATGCGAAGCTAAAAAGGCATATTCTTCGGGATAGCCTAAACGCTTGGGAAATTGAGTCATCTCAATCAATGGCAATTTAACACTGTCTGGAGAAGCATTCATTAATGGTGTATTAAAAATACCAGGTGCAATGGTATTAACACGAATTCCCAACATCGCTAAATCACGCGCTAATGGCAAGGTCATACCTACCACACCACCCTTAGAGGCAGAATAAGCCACTTGACCAATTTGGCCATCAAATGCAGCAACCGAGGCAGTATTAATAATCACACCACGTTCACCATCAACATCTGGCGTATTTTTGGCCATTTCTGCGGCGGTTAGACGGGTCACATTAAAAGTCCCCACCAAATTAACTGCAATCACTTTGCTAAAAAGTTCCAATGGCATGGCACCGTTTTTACCAACGGTACGGCTTGCCGAACCAATACCCGCACAATTCACGGTCACATGAATTGCACCAAATTTTGCTAAAGTTTGGGCAATGGCTTGTTGTACAGAGGCTTCTTCAGCCACATTCACTTGGCAAAATAAGGCTTTTTCGCCAAGCTCTGCGGCAACTAAAGCACCTTGCTCGGCATTTAAATCAAAAATGGCCACTGATGCGCCTTTGGCCAAATAGGCTTTTACCGTTGCTAAGCCCAAACCTGATGCACCGCCTGTGACAACGGCTACTTTATTGTCTAAATTCATCGTTTATAATCCTATGCATAAAGTGTTATTTCTGTCGCATTGCTCCCCCTCCACTTAGTTGATAAACATCAACAGCACCTAAGACTTATGCAGTTATCGCTTTTTGTTCACATTTCAACCATTTTTAGCGGTTTTATGTTTACAAGACACTTTTATTTCGATCAAATGCGTAAGTCTTATCATCTGCAATGCGGCAGCATCGTTCTTATAACATAATTTTTTTTAGGCACAATGGCCAAACCAAGCAATTGTCCGGTTTACACAAAACCTGCTAAAAAATGACGAGGGATAACATGTTTAATTTTGACTTTTACAACCCAACCCGTATTTTATTTGGTCAACAGCGTATTGCTGATATTGATAAACATATTCCCGCCCAAGCAAAAGTTTTAGTGCTGTATGGCGGCGGTAGTGTCAAAGTCACAGGCACACTCAAAGAAGTTCTTACCGCATTAGGCTCAAGACATGTTGTTGAGTTTTCAGGCATTGAGCCTAATCCAACCTTTGAAACGCTGATGAGAGCCGTTGAAATAGTTAAAAATCAACAAATTGATTTTTTATTGGCGGTTGGCGGTGGATCGGTGATTGATGGCACTAAATTTGTGGCTGCGGCGAGTTGTTATCAAGGCGATGTGTTAGATATTTTAAAAAACCGTGGCACAGTTATTCAAGCTGCATTACCGATTGGCACTGTTTTAACGCTATCGGCAACAGGTTCAGAAATGAATAATGGTGGCGTGATTACCCAACAAAGCAATCACACCAAATCCGCTTTTTTTAGCACACACACTTTTCCACAATTTTCGGTTTTAGACCCCACCAAAACCTATACGTTACCCACTCGTCAAATTGCGAATGGTGTGGTTGATGCGTTTGTGCATATTACCGAGCAATATCTTACCTATCCTGTTAATGGTTATGTGCAAGATCGTTTTGCCGAAGGTTTATTACAAACCTTGATTGAATTAGGTGAAAAAGCCCTCCATCACCCTGAAGACTACGATACACGTGCCAATTTAATGTGGGTTGCCACTTTAGCGTTAAATGGTTTGATTGGTGCAGGTGTGCCACAAGATTGGGCAACCCATATGATTGGCCATGAGCTCACAGCATTACACGGCATTGACCATGCACGCACCTTGGCGATTGTCTTACCTGCGATGTTGAAAATTCGTCAAGAAAGCAAACGTGCTAAATTGCTGCAATATGCTAGTCGTGTTTGGCAAATTAACGAAGGCGACGAACAACAACGTATTGATTTAGCGATTGCTAAAACCGAGAGCTTCTTTAAAGGTTTGGGAGTCGATACACGTTTAAGTGCTTATGACCTCAATGCTAGCCATATTGATGCCATTATTGAACAACTGATTGCCCACAAGATGATTAAATTAGGAGAACATCGTGATGTGACACCCGATGTTTGCCGTCAAGTATTACAACTCTGTTTATAGGGTCTGTTGACGTTTTGTGTGTGAGCTGCGTTGCTGATAAAAATTGACTCAGGCAAGGCACAAAACGCAGCAAATAGTTATTCTGTTGGCAAGTTTTGTCACGCAGAATGAGTCAATTTTTATTAGCCATCCCCCTCACACCAACAATAGCCATCAGCCCTAATGTGAATGCCCCTGCAATCAATCCCCAAAAAGCTGCCCCTATGCCCAATAAATTAATACCTGATACAGTGACCACAAAACAAATTAATGCCGCTTCGCGCTCTTGTTCAACAGCTAATGCTTGAACCAAACCATTACCAATCGTGCCTAATAAAGCAATCCCTGCAACCCCAATCACTAACTCTTTAGGTAAAGCTGTCAACAAGTGTGCTAAGGTTGCGGCAAAAATACCTAATAACAGATAAAATATACCCGACATGATACCTGCTACATAACGCCGTTGTTTATCCTCATGCGCCTCACTACTCAAACAAATTGCTGCGGTAATTGCCGCTAAACTAATCGCAAATGCGCCCATTGGTGCAAAAATCACCGTTGCTAATCCTGTCCACCCCACTAATGGCGAAACAGGCGCATGATAAGAAAAACTGCGAATTGCCGCGATGCCAGCCATATTTTGTGAAGTCATGGTCACTAAAAACAAAGGCACAGCAACTCCTAACACGGTATGCCAAGAGAAGCTCGGTTTCACCCACTCTGGTTGCACTGCCTGATAGCTAATTTCTTGGAGATGAATTAAACCTTGACTATAAGCTGTGCCAATACCGACTATTAAAGCCATCAATACTGCATAACGCGGCTTTAATCGCTTACAAAGTAAATATGCGATAAACATTGCCAAAATCATTGCCAAATGGCTTTGTAGTGCGTTTACAGCTTGTAGGCTAAATCTCAATAAAATACCAGCCAACATTGCTGATGCCAAAGACATCGGCACAAATTTCATTAATCGCTCAAAGATGCCCGAAAAACCTGCAACGGTTATCAATAAACCCGAAACAATAAATGCGCCTGTCGCTTCGGCTAAGCTAATATGGTCAGCTATGGTAATTAACATCGCGGCGGCGGCTGTTGACCATGCAGTAGGAATTGGCGTTTTGTAATACCAAGATAAGCCAATACTGGTTAAACCCATGCCCATGCACAATGCCCACAACCAAGAGCTACTTTGTGCTGGTGTTGCTCCCAAGGCTTGAGCAGCTTGAAACACCAAAACGCCTGAGCTACTAAAACCGACTAATACTGTAACAAAGCCTGCAATCACTGCCGAAAAAGAAAAATCTTTAAATAATGTTTTCATAAAAATTATTAACAATAAAAAATCCTCTTAGCTACTTTGATTACTAAGAGGATTGATTTCAAAAAAACTAACTATTCTGTCGTTCAGCAATACGCCGTTGAGTGACGCTTTGCCCTGCTACCCCCCAATTGTCAGTATCAACTTCATCAATAACAACAAAAGTGGTTGCAGGATTTTTATTTAATACTTTTACCAATAAGTCAGTGACACCAGCAATCAGCTCAGCTTTTTGCTCTGCTGTTGCCCCTTCTTTGGTAATTTTAATATTGACATAAGGCATAATTTTTTACTTCCTTAAGCTGTCGTTTGTGTACTCACATACCTCCCTGCCTTCGGCATCCCCCCTTATTAAGGGGGGACTGAGGGGGGTATTTTATTTACTTAATCAAACCTTCTGTTTTTAAAGCCATTTGTACGGCAGGACGGGTAGCGACACGCTGCATAAAGGCTTGTAACGCACTTAAATGTGATAAATCTAAACCAACAAATTTAGACCAGTTGGTGACTACAAACAAATAAGCATCTGCCGCCGTAAAATTGTCACCTGTTAAATACGCTGTATGTTCTAATTTACTTGATAACCAAGTAAATTTGTTTTTTAACTGTTCAGCAAACAATGCTTTGGTTTCTGCACCTGCATTTGGGTTAAACAAAGGCGAAAATGATTTGTGTAATTCGGAGGTAATATAATTTTGCCACTCCATGACTCGATAACGAGCCAATGTGCCTGATGCTGGCATTAACTGAGTATTGTTGGCCAAATCAGCTAAATATTGACAAATAATCGGCCCTTCAGTGAGTAATTGACCGTTATCTAACTGTAAACATGGCACACTACCTTTGGGATTAATAGTATAAAAATCAACACCATCTGGGGTTAAATGGCTTTTAGTATCCACACGTACTAACTCTAAATTTAGGTCTGCCTCACGGCTAACAATGTGTGGAGCTAAAGAACAAGCGCCTGCTGCATAATAAAGTTTCATTATTTTTTCCTCTTATCAGTGGATTGTTTGGGTGATGATAATAGGACTTAACGCATTTCATCGAAATTAGCGCGTTTTGTGAACATAAAACCGTTAAAAATGGTTTAAATGTTCACAAATAAGCGATAACCGCGTAAGTCCTAAATAAGATAACTATTTCTTTTAGTGGGATAAAGTGATTAAATTAACATAATTTATTTAACAAAGTTGAACAATAATGGATAGAGTCGAAGCGATGCGCGTATTTTGTACGGTAGTTGAAGCAGGTAGTTTTGCCAGTGCTGCCGATAAACTGACTCAATCCACCTCTGCCGTATCTCGATGGGTGGCACAATTAGAATCTCATCTACAAGTGCGTTTATTAAATCGTACTACTCGGCGTATTAGCTTAACCGAAAGTGGTCAAGCGTATTATGAACGTGCGGTGCAATGGTTACATGAGCTTGAAAACCTAGAGTCTGATGTGAGTACCCAAGCAGCAATGGCACAAGGTTTGTTAAAAATCACCACCTCTTTAGGCTTTGCTTTAAGTTATTTAGTGCCTGCTTTAGATGCCTGTCAAAAAGTATATCCCGCCCTTAAATTTCAGGTGTCATTATCGGGAAATATGGTCGATTTAGTTGAAGAAGGTTTTGATTTGGCGTTAAGAGTTGGCTCAACAGGTTCACAAAATGTGGTGGCAAAACAAATAGGCCAAACTCAATTGTTGTATGCTGCCGCACCTGATTATCTCAAAAATTACCCACCTTTAAATCATCCTGATGATTTATTAGCCCATAACTGTTTGATTTATCAACATCATCTCAGCCACAATCGTTTGTGGACTTTTTTGGATAAAAATCAGCAACAATATGATGTCACTGTTCAAGGAGCAATCTCTAGTGATAATAGCAACTTTTTGGCCGAAGCTGCGGCACAAGGTTTAGGCATTTGTTGCGCACCTTGTTTTGTTTTAGCACCTTATTTAAGCAATGGTCAGTTAGTGCGAATTTTGCCTGATTATCACACCCCTGCTAGTCATATTTATGCGGTTTATCCACATCGTAAACATTTGTCGGCTAAGGTTCGCTTATTTATTCGTTTTTTTGAAGAATGGTTAGCACAACAAGGTTTAACTGATCCAACGTGTGGTTTAGGCAAGTAAAGAGCGGTTTAATCATCGCTCTTTGCTTATTTGACCTACGCATTTATCGCGTATTTATTTACAAAACGTGCTTAGAATGCTTTACGCTCATTTTTAAAATACACGAATGACTCATTACGCATGGTCATGGCAAATCTCCTGCTATACATTCTCTTGACTGCTAGATATTTATCTTAGCCAAATAATGGCCTATAGCCAATATATATTTTATCAAGCTTTTTAACTCCAAAAATCCAACCAAGCACTTGCTTGTTGAATATTTATTCAGTATATTGGCACGAAAGTACCATATTTAAGCTGATTATTTGTTCGATTGCGTGTGTTTGATAAACATAAAACCTTAATAAAAGTATGGTTTTTAATAAAGAGGATATTATTGTGCCTATTCCTACTCGTGCCCAAATTTTAGACTTTGAAAAAATCGGTGATCCTTTAGCAGATGCAGTGGTTGATTATTTATACAAAAATAAGCTACGTGCACCAAATATTTGGCAACTGGTGCAACAACAAGCCCAAGCAGGCAGCAAAGAATGCCAAGCGTTGTGTGATGAAGTGTTTAGCGTACCTGAGTGGGTAGATTGGCAACAGATTGAACGTGGCGCACAGGTATTTTTGCGCTCCGCACCATTGGCTTTAGTCGCTTTTGCACTAGGTGCATTGCCCTTAACTTATGCTGTTCCTAACATTGCCCGTGTTTTGGCCTCAACCAAACGTTTGGAGCAAGATGCGATTAGACGTTTATACGAAACAGGCTCAATGGTGGCTGATGTGTTGGCCAAAGGTGGCCTAAAAGCCGATGGCGTGGGTTTAAACTCGGTGTTAAGAGTTCGTTTATTACATACTTTTGTGCGCCGTCATGTGGGCATTGATGATGCCAAAAAAGGCTTAAATTTACCTTTGGCCATTAATCAAGCCGAAATGGCGTGGGTCGCTTGTGGTTTTAGTTATGTGGTGTTGGTTGGTTTAGAGCGTTTGGGCGTGTATTTAACCGATGATGATAAACGGGCTTATCATCACTTATGGCGTTATGCCAATTATTTGATGGGGGTCAATCCTGCCTTATTAGCCAATAGCCCTGCTCAAGATGCTTTGTTGTATGCCCAATTAAAAACGGTGTTATGTGCGCCTGATGATTGTGGCCGTTTGCTCACAAATACCTTAGCCAACTCGTTTGCGGGTCAACCTCCGTTCTTTTTACCAAGACGTGAGTTGGGGGTGTTGGGGAGTATTGTGATTCCTGATAAAGATTTAACCCAAGGTTTAGGCTTTAATTTGTATCCAGAACGGCATTTATTGCCTTTAGTAAAAGCTGTGGTTTATACCGCCAGTCGCACCAGTACCCTTGCTACCGCGCAAGTTGCTGATTGGGGACGTGATTATATTCGTTATGTGTTAGACGATGGTCTTAAAGGTCGTATGGCCGATTTTCAAATGCAAATGGGCGCACATTAATATTAAAGGCTTGCAAAAGCTGAGTTTTGGCTCAGCTTGCTTCTTAGACTAATCGCTTAACTTCGTCACGAAGTTTGGTAGCCGATGTGAAGTGCAATGTAACACGGGTTTGATAGTAGAGCTTAAACAACAAGTAATTGTTTTGGCAGATATGTAAACCTCCGTATTCCGCGATGCTACATATGAGCTACGGAACTGGACGCTAAAACAGCAGAGCCTATTGGTTTTGTTAATTTAGATTTATAACTTATCAAATAAGGGCTTATGTCATACCAATATAAGCCCTTATTTATTGTTTTATCAGGACTTTCCCAAATCTAAATCTCTATCCCTTACCCCTAACAAATACAAAATACCATCTAAGCCTAAGGTAGAAATAGCTTGGCGAGCATTTTGGCGTACTAAAGGTTTTGCTCTAAAGGCAATGCCCAAACCAGCAATTGATAACATGGGTAAATCGTTTGCACCATCACCTACTGCAATCACCTGCTCTAAATGCACACCTTCTTTCGCCGCAATATCACGCAACAATTCAGCTTTGCGTTGACCATCAACTACCTGCCCCACCACACGACCTGTGACTTGACCATCAACAATCTCTAAATCATTGGCAAAAACATAATCAATGCCTAATTTATGCTGTAAATATTGGCCAAAATAGGTAAAACCGCCTGACAAAATAGCGGTTTTATAACCTAATGCTTTGAGCGTTTTCACCAAATTCTCTGCCCCTTCGGACAATTTTAATCGTGCAGCAATTTCAGCTAAAACACTGGCATTTAAACCTTTTAATAAGGCAACACGGGCTTCAAAACTTTGTTTAAAGTCCAACTCCCCTTGCATTGCCCGCTCAGTAATAGCGGCAACTTGCTCGCCTACTCCAGCGGCTTTAGCCAGCTCATCAATTACTTCATGTTCAATTAAAGTGGAGTCCATATCAAAACATACAACGCGACGATTACGACGGTAGGCATCATCTCGTTGGAAGGCAATATCCATATTTAAATCATTGGCTAAACGTAAAAATTCAGCACGCATACTATTAATATTGTTTGGCTCACCACGTACTGAAAACTCAACGCACGCTTTGCCTAAACCTGCATTCTCATCTTCTAATGGCACACGACCTGATAAACGATTTAAACCATCAATATTTAAACCATTATCGGCAACAATACGTGTCACCGCAGCCAATTGTTCTGCGGTAATTTTACGAGCCAGTAATGTGACAATATAACGTGCTTTACCTTGGCCACTGACCCATTGATGATAACTTTCCAAGGTAATGGGGGTAAAACGCACCAATAAACCAATATCATGGGCACGAAATAACACATCTTTCATTAATAAAGCCGAATCTTGTGCCGAAGGTGATTCAACCACCACACCCAATGATAATTGGTCATGAATCACCGCTTGGCCAACATCCAAAATATTAACCGCATGCTGAGCTAAAACTTCCATTAAACTGGCACTTAAACGGGGTCTATCGGGTCCCGAAAACGACATTAAAATAATTTCGCGCATAAACTCTACTAAATTTTGTGAAATATCGTGCATGATAGGGCATTGCCCAACAATCAGCTATGCCCTATTTGTCAAAGTAATGATTATAATGGGGGATTGTTACTTAATCTAAATGTTTCTTCGTGTGTCACCTATTTAAGACTGAGGTAAGGAGTCAAAATTGAGCCAAGTTCGTGGTATTGTCCCTTTATTTGTGGCGAGTTACTTTATTCATGCCATGCTCTTGGTTAATAGTGCCGAAACGGAGCTAGCCAACCACCAAAAACCGATTGGTCAGTTATTGAGCGAGCAATTAGCTATTAGTGCTGCTCCTTTAATTGCTAATCAAGATAGTGTCGGTTTGGGTTTATTGGCCAACAACGTTGGTTCTACAGAAGCTATTCTTGGTCTTAAAATATCTAACAGCCAACAACAGGTTTTAGCCGCAGGTGGACAAGGCCAAAGCCAACAAGGCCAAAATTTTATTGCCCCAATTCAATTAAACAACAAAGTCTTAGGCTCAGTCGAAATTACTTTAAGCAGTGCCCAACGGGGCGAAATTATTCAACATAGTGTTGTTAATCTCGTTTTGTCTTTTGTTGTGCATCTATTTTTAGCATTATGGATTGGCTGGCCACAACTCTTTAGCAATATTCGTATTCCTATTTTGCAAGAACCCAAAGCTCCAACGCCAGAACCCGAACCGATTGTACTGGTAGTAGAGCCTGAACCTGTTAAACCCGCTGCCAGTGTCTGGGTGGCCATTGGTTTTGATGATCCTAAAGGTTTAATTACCAAAGTGAACGCCTCGACAATTGATCAATTTTTACAAATTATTGATAAATTAGTCAAACGCACCACACGTCTTTATAGTGGCAAAATGGTCACACAATTAAATAGCGATGGCGTTGTGATTCGTTTTGATGGTGACCATGTGTCTGATTGTGCCCATCGTGCATTGTTAAGTAGTCGTTTATTAATTAAATTAGTCAGCACCGCTTATGGTCAGCGCCGTGAAGCCAAACAATTTGCCCTTAAAGTAAAAGCCAGTCTCTTAAATTTAGCTGAGCTTACAGATAATGATGCCGATAAAAAACTCAAAGCTGTGCTGAATGTCAGCAAAGTCAATCAAGTGTTGGTGATTGATGACGAATTGTTACTCAACGATTTAAAAGCTAAACATCAACTCGTTGCCTTTGAAGCCAGTGAAGAAGCCTCTAAAGTGGAAAAAGAGCTTAAGGCACACATTGTTGAAGCCTTAGCAACCGCTCAAGAAGAAGAGCTTTCAGGATTAGAAAAACGGATTTTAGAACGTAAAAAACCGAATGCCTAGAGGTTATATATGTCTGATTTTATTGCCATCGAAACGCTGATTAATGACTATTTTCAAGCCTTACACCACAAAGACGTGGCTAAAATTGAAGCGATTTTTTGGGATCATGCCAGCATCACAGGCTATTACGAAGGTGAGTTTGTTCATTCCAAGCTTCATGATTATTTGAGTATTTTAAAACGCATGTCTGCACCCAATATGATTGGTGAAGATTTTGATATGGAAGTGGTCAGCATTGAACTTAAAGGCAATATGGCGGCGGTAAAAACCCGCTATCTGTTTCAAGCTTTAGAATATGCCGATTTTTTAAGTTTGTTAAAAATAGATGATAACTGGCAAATTATACAAAAGACTTTTTATCACGATTAATAAAAAAGCTCTCCTTAACGGAGAGCTTTTTTGTTTCTACACTTCTACTGCTAAAGATTCTACTCGTTGAAAACCTCTAGGCAACTTAGCACCACGTTTGCCACGTTCACCTCGATAATGCTCAACATCGGACCATTTTAGCGTTAAATGACGATTTGAGGTGTTAATCACCAATTTGTTGCCTGCTTGACAAATAATCCATGCCTTTAAGCTTTCGTTCTCGTCTAAGGTAATCAGTTTATTGCCCTTACCTTTGCTTAACTTGGGTAAGTCTTTCACCGCAAACACCAACAAACGCCCTTCACTGCTCACAATCGCCAAAAAGTCATTATCAACATCATTGACAAACAGCGGTGGGAAAATATTTGCCCCTTCAGGCACAGTAACAACGGCTTTACCATTTTTATTACCCGCCTCCAAGTCGCCCAAAGTAGTCACAAAACCATAACTAGCATCGGTCGCCAAAATCACCGCTTGAGAGCTTTCCCCCATCACGACTGCTTTAAAACTTGCGCCTGCAGGTGGATTTAATTTGGTGGTTAATGGCTCGCCCTGACCACGCGCAGAGGGTAAGGTGTTGGCTAATAAGGAATAACTACGCCCTGTACTATCCAAGAAATACACAGGTTGATTGCTTTTGCCTTGTGCTGAGGTGAGATATTTATCACTACCTTTAAAACTTAAACTTTCAACGACAATCTCATGGCCTTTGGCGGCTCTAACCCAACCCATTTCCGACAAAATCACCGTCACAGGTTCAGCGGGGGTTAAATCGGTTTCTTTTAAGGCTTGAGCTTCGGCACGTTCCACTAAAGGTGAACGGCGATCATCACCGTATTTATCCATATCTGCTTTGATTTCTTTAATAATCAATTTATCCATCGCAGCAGGATTTGCCAATAAATGCTCTAAATTATCACGCTCTTTTTCTAACTCATTTTGCTCTTTGCGAATTTCCATTTCTTCCAATTTGGCTAAATGACGTAGCTTTAACTCTAAAATCGATTCTGCCTGAATATCAGTTAAACCAAATACTTTCATTAATTCAGCTTTTGGATGATCTTCATAACGAATAATCCGAATCACTTCATCAATATTTAAATAGGCAATTAACAAACCTGCCAAAATATGCAAACGCGCCAATACTTTATCTAAACGATACTGCAAACGACGACGCACTGTACCTTGACGAAAGCGTAACCATTCCGTCAGTAACATGCGCAAGTCTTTGACTTGTGGCCGACCGTCCAAGCCAATCACGTTCATGTTCACGCGATAGCTATATTCTAAGTCAGTGGTGGCAAATAAATGGTTCATTAATAACGCCACATCAACACGATTAGAGCGCGGCACAATCACCAAACGTGTGGGATTTTCATGGTCTGACTCATCGCGTAAATCTGCCACCAAGGGTAATTTTTTTGCCTGCATTTGTTCGGCAATTTGCGCCAAAATTTTTGCACCAGAGACTTGGTGAGGCAAAGCGGTAATGACAATATCACCGTCTTCCACTTCATACACAGCACGCATTTTTAACGAGCCACGACCTGTTTTGTACAGATTTAACAACTCATTTTTTGGCGTAATAATTTCGGCTTTGGTGGGAAAATCAGGTGCAGGAATATAAGCGGCAATCTCTTCAAGGCTTAAATTAGGCTTCTTTAATAAGGCAATACATGCACTGGCCACTTCGCGTAAATTATGTGGTGGAATATCAGTGGCCATACCCACCGCAATGCCTGTTGTGCCGTTTAATAATAAATTGGGTAAACGTGCTGGCAACAAACTTGGCTCTTCCATCGTGCCGTCAAAGTTAGGTACCCAATCTACTGTACCTTGCCCCAACTCAGCCAACAACACATCGGCATAAGCAGACAATTTTGACTCGGTATAACGCATGGCAGCAAAGGACTTAGGGTCATCGGGCGAACCCCAGTTACCTTGACCGTCCACCAAAGGATAACGATAACTAAACGGCTGTGCCATTAACACCATCGCTTCATAACAGGCACTATCACCATGAGGATGATATTTACCTAAAACGTCACCCACCGTACGCGCCGACTTTTTATGTTTAGCGGAGTTTTTTAAGCCCAATTCACTCATCGCATAAACAATACGCCGTTGTACAGGTTTTAAACCATCACCAATATGTGGTAAAGCACGGTCTAAAATCACATACATCGAGTAATTTAGGTAAGCTTGTTCGGTAAATTCTGCCAAAGAACGGCTTTCGGTAAAATCTGTTACCAGTGCGCTCATAGTTATCTCGTGAGTAGTTTACGCCTGACTTTAATGCGTCAGTCGTGAGTTATAAAAATAATTTGCCGATTTTATACAGATTGACGTGAAGAAACAGTGTTTTTTTTGGTTAACAGACAGTTTATGACGTGAAAAGCTTGTTCCTCCCCTAATTTAGGGGAGGGTTAGGGTGGGGTCTTATTGGTCAACCCTCACACAAAAACGCACTTCACCACTCTGCCCTGAGCCTAAACCAACAGGATTATCAGTCAACACCCATTGCAAACTGCCCACTCCACCAACACTCGGAGACGAAGTAACACTGCACAACACACTACTGGGCGTGCTATAACAAGCTGCACTTCTGAACGTGGTAAATGAAGGGGTCATATCATTAATCACAATATCAGAAACGACATTTGCTGAGGGATTACTATAAACAATTTGATACTCAATTAAGGCATTGGGCAAAGCTTGATTATTGGTAGTAAACACATTGCTATCCGCACCTGTTGAAGGACAACTACTTACTTCACGGACTTTTTTCACCAACACTAAACCACCATCCATAATTAAGGTGGTGTCTATTTGACTTAAACTTTGATTAATAGCACTCGGAGCAGCATAAACAAAACTGGCACTTAATGTGGATACATTCTGTGAGCCATTGGTGGCTGTACTGGGCGAAATAACCTTTTGCACCAAACACAGCACTTGATCAGCAACTACATTGATCGCACTAGTTATTTGAGTATCACCACCATCCAATAAAGCATTACAGTTATTATCCAAATATACCAATGACGTCCAAGACAATAACGGTGTTGGCGATTGTGCGGTGCTAAACGTGACACTACCTTCTGTGCCGGCAATAAACTGATGTCCATAACTTGCGGTTGTGCCTGCGGCAATAGTTTGATTACCTGTACCTGTTAATTGGCTTTGAACAACATCACCAAAATTAATTGCGCTATAACTGGTATTTAAAGCTAAGGTAAATTGAGTGCGGTCGCTTGCTAAACTATAACTAC
>NZ_CALETI010000457.1 GCF_937920075.1 uncultured Agitococcus sp. | reverse complement strand
CAACTTACCTTGTAAGGCAAGTAGGTACAACCAAGATTAAGATAGGTAGAAGTTCTAAACCAAAAGAAAGGATTAACACTATCTCTCATCAGTGTGGGTCTTACTTAGAAACTTTAGTTTTAATACCTAAGGATATAGAGCAAGAACTTCATTTAAAATTCTGTTATTTAAGACATTTAGGAGAGTGGTTTATAGATAATGGAGACATAGTAGAATGGGTGGAAAGGTATAAACCAATTGAAGAAGTTTGATTGAGAATCCCCCACCTCTCCTAATCTGCTATAATAACCCTAAACTCAGCAAAGGTTTAGGGTTATGTCGTTCTCAAATTTTTCAAAAACAGTTATGTTATCGGCCTTACTAGAGGCGACAAAAAGGCTATCGGACGGAAAACATAAAGTCGTCCCAGCACACAACGGTGTTATCTTAAACCCTGCCACTTATCTTGGTGCTGCCCCTCTTTACATCCAACTCCATATCTACGGACATAACCCTCCTGTTATTACTAACAGCGAGCCTATTCAATGGACAGCAAATTCAATTAATTGGCCAACAATTACTGAAGTGTTTATCGTTAACGATTCAATAGGCCAAGAGATACTAATGACAGGGGCATTATCATCGCCGTATGCGATGCCGATAGGTAATACCTTTATTGCTTCCGCAAACTTATGGGAGGCGAGCCTTGTTTAAATCAACCGCTTTCGGGCTTGTCAGGTTTAACCCTGTTCAAAACATTAGCTTACTGTTCTTTGACATTGAGACAGAATATCAAGTTGCAAGAGCAAACCTAACTCTTGGTCAAAGCTATCAGTACGCGCAAGAACCACTAACCAAAGACCTTCGCTATTTTAATATTACCATTCCAACAATGCGTTACTATCTAAACGCAGATGACTCATTGAATATTAGCTATGAGCGAGCAACAAACTTGGCATGGTTGGAGTGGATGTATAACATCCATAAACTGACAAAGCCGTTTCTATTCGACCATCCTATCTACGGCACATTAAAAGTTCGTTTTGCCGAAGCTTTAAAAATTCCTAAAGGTATCAAAGGGGGTCAAGCCTGTGTGGATAGTGTGGGGTTACGTTTAATTGAGGTCTTAGACACGGCAATGGCATTGGCAACGCCATTGGGTAGTCAGTTCGGTGAAATTATTACCAACCAAACCCACTGGGAAACCCATAACCTATTTGACTTTCCACATCATACAGTTAGCACCGAGTACCGTTCCGAAGATACGGCTTTCAGCTTAGGTGGGAATTACCAGTACACGGTTAGAGGTGCAAAGCCTGAAGAAAGAACTTTTGACTTACAATTTGAAGGTTTAAAGTACACCGCAAACGGTTTAACCTTAGATAGTAATATAAATAGACAAAACAATATGGCTTACTTAGAGCAGTTTTATTACCACTTTAAGTTGCATAAACCGTTCTATTACAATCACCCTGTCTATGGCCGAACCAAAGTGCGTTTTAAAGAACCGTTAAAAATACCGAAGCTAAGAATCAACGGCAACGGTTGGACAGATAATTTTGATATTACCTTAGTTGAGGTTATTGAAGATGCTACCCGTTACGTCTAATCCAACGCACATGGCAGAGGCAACAAGTCTCACACCTGAACCGTATGTAGAGCTGTTTAAGTTTATACCAAACTTTAATACACCCGATCAATTCATGGCGTTTACAAATCACCCAACAATTAATTGGCAAGGAGTTACTTACGAGAACTTCCCCCATGACTTTAATGGGTACAATATCCAGTCAACAGGTGAACAAAGTCGGCCTAAGTTACAAATTGCAAACCCTAACTCAGTGTTTAGTAGTTTAATATTGGCAGGTTCTTTACGACAGGCACAACTAATTAGATATTTAGTGCTTCGCAAAGACTTGTTGGAAGATAATAACATCTTCTTACGAAACAAATGGTTAGTCTCTAAGGTAATGAATATTACACGAGACACCGTGTCTTTTGAACTACGCAGTGTACTTGACGGTGTGCGATATAACTTACCTGCAAGACAATATATTTCACCTGATTTCCCTGCCACCAGTATGGGTTAAGAAATGGCTAATGCTTTTAACTTAATAAATTTGCTAAACAGACCTTACCAAGATGGTAAAGTTGACTGCTATGGTTTAGCGCGAGCCTACTACCAAGAAGAATACGGTTTAAGTTTACGCAATTACGCAAGACCAATGGGGTTTAATCACGAGGGCTTAGACTTATTGGCAGACAACTTTGCCAAAGAGGGGTTTGAAGTTGTACCCTTGTCTGGAATCACTAGCCTTAGAAAAGGCGATGGTTTGCTATTTTCTATTTTAGGGAGCAGAAACTTAAACCATGTGGGTGTTTATGTTGGCAGTGGTTATTTCATTCATCACCTTTACAACGGAATGTCAAAATGCGAGAGTTTAGACACCCGATGGTTTAATCGTATCAGTCTTGTTGTCCGTCACCCTGACATTACAAGAATCAACGACAACCGTATCGGCACTGTTAGTCTATTAGATTTATTACCGCCCCATTTACGAGACAAGGTTAAAGAAAATGCTTCAAACAATATTTAATAACCTACAAACTTATTGGCAACCTCAATTTGAACGATGTGGAGTTGTTTTAAAAGATAATAGCATTGTCGAATTAGAGAACACACATAGCGAGCCAAAAAATAATTTCGCTATGGTTGATATTCCTGCCGATGCTGTTGCCTTGTGGCATACTCATCCTCACGGCTGTGCTAATTTATCAGTCGAGGATTATCATAACTTTCAGACTTACCCTCAGTATCTACATATTATTGTTGGTCAACGAGAAGTTGCTTACTATTATGTTGACACGGACGGTTCTGTTTTAAGAGGAGATGACCATGTTAGTTAAACTGATTCTGACAGGGTATTTGAAAGACTTTGTGCCTAAAGGTGAAATCTTTGTTGACGCTTTTAACGCTCGTGACGCTTTGATGAAAGCAGGTAATCAGTTACCCAAAGGGGCTACACACCAAGTAAAGGTAGCTGAGTTACCCTGCGTGGACTCTTTACAAGAAAACTTTGAGGTTTTAACTATTCAACCTATTTATCAAGGCAGTGGTGGAGATAATAAAAAAGCTGGAGGTATTCAAATCGGTTTAGGGGTTTTACTAATTGCTTTTTCAGGGGGGGCAGCTTTTGCCGCTTTGGGTTTAAGTAAAGGAGCAGTGATCTTAACAGGCGCACAGCTTATACTTGGCGGAGCCTTACAGCTTTTGCAAAAATCACCGAAAGCAGACCTGGAAAAAGGTAAAATGACTTCCCTTCTGATGGGGATGGTTGTTGGGCTTGCTATTCTGTTCGTTGCTTTCGAATGGAGTAATGCTGTGAATCCTTTGTCGACTGGTGCAGTGGTTGCCTGTACCAATCAGCCGGTTGTTGGAATGCTAAATAGTGCACAAAGTAACCTTGGA
>NZ_CALETI010000456.1 GCF_937920075.1 uncultured Agitococcus sp. | reverse complement strand
CGCGGCGGAACCTCGGTTCCCATCAGCACTTCCGTCACATCGGAGGCCATACGGGCATCCTCGATCTCCACACGCTTCAAAAGTCTCGTCTCCGGATTCAGTGTCGTCTCCCAGAGCTGCTCCGGGTCCATCTCGCCAAGACCTTTGTAGCGCTGCACCGGGTCCTTCCAGCGAAGTCCCTTTTTGGTCAGCTCCGCCAATTTGCGCTGCAATTCGGGGTCTGAGTAGGTGTAGACGTACTTGTCCATCCCCTTCTTGGGGTTGGTGAGCTCGATGCGGTGCAACGGCGGCACTGCGGTGTAGACCCGCCCAGCCTTCACCAGGTCCGGCATGTACCTGAAGAACAAGGTGGCCAACAGGCAGCGGATATGCGCACCATCGGAGTCGGCATCGGCCAAAATGCACACTTTACCGTAACGCAAGCCTGTTAAATCTTCATTACCAGGGTCAACACCAATCGCCACTGCAATATCATGCACTTCTTGTGAACCTAAAACTTGGTCAGAAGCTACTTCCCATGTATTTAAAATTTTGCCCCGTAAAGGCATGATGGCTTGAAACTCTTTATCACGCGCTTGTTTCGCTGAGCCGCCTGCGGAATCACCTTCCACCAAAAACAACTCACTACGCATAATATCTTGACCCGCACAATCGGCTAACTTGCCAGGCAATGCAGGCCCTTGCGTAATTTTTTTGCGTTCGATTTTTTTTCCTGCTTTGAGGCGTTTATTGGCACTGGCTATCGCCAATTCTGCAATTTGTTGACCAACATCGGGATGTTGATTGAGCCATAACGAAAACGCATCTTTAACCACGCCTTGCACAAACACCGAGGCTTCTCGTGAGGATAAACGTTCTTTGGTTTGCCCTGAAAATTGTGCTTCTTGCATTTTCATCGACAACACAAAGGCCACACGTTCCCACACATCTTCGGGCGCTAATTTGACATTACGCGGTAATAAATTTCTAAACTCACAAAACTCACGCATGGCATCGGTTAAACCCTGACGCAAACCATTAACGTGTGTGCCATGTTGTACCGTAGGAATTAAGTTTACATACGATTCTTGAATGGTTTCGCCACCTTCAGGCTGCCACAACACCGCAAACTCACAAGCTGCATGTTCTCCTTTAAAATCTCCAACAAAAGGCTCAGCAGGTAAACACTCAAAGTCTTTACAACTGTCAATTAAATACGCGCGTAAGCCATCTTCGTAATACCATGTCTCTTCTTCTTTGGCTTGTTTATCAATCCATTTAATTTGCAAATTAGGACATAAAACCGCTTTAGCCTTGAGTAAGTGTTTTAGGGCTTTGGTATTAAATTTAGGATTATCAAAATATTGTGGGTCTGACCAAAAACGGACGCTAGTGCCTGTTTGACGTTTGGGCACAGACCCAATCACCTCTAATTCTTTCGATTTATTGCCATTGGCAAAACTGATGGCATATTCTTGACCCTCTCTTTTAACTTTAACTTGTACTTGGCTAGATAAGGCGTTGACCACCGAAATACCCACACCATGCAAACCACCCGAAAACTGATAGTTTTTATTAGAAAATTTTCCGCCTGCATGGAGCTTGGTTAAAATTAACTCCACACCCGACATTTTTTCTTCAGGGTGCATATCAACAGGCATACCGCGGCCATCGTCTATCACTTCTAAAGAATTATCTTCGTGCAAAATCACTTGAATCTGGCAAGCATGGCCAGCCATTGCCTCATCGACCGAGTTATCAATCACTTCTTGAGCTAAATGATTGGGACGACTGGTATCAGTGTACATACCCGGACGGCGGCGAACAGGGTCTAAACCCGATAAAACTTCAATAGCATCAGCGTTATAAGTAGTCATAGGTTTTTAAATTCGTAAAAAATCAATAATCGCAGGAATATGGTGTTCAAAACTATCAAAGGCATGATTACCGCCCTCCTCCACCAACATTGGAGACAAGGGATATTTTGCCAAAGCGAGCTTATAGTCTAAAGTCTCATCGGCTGTTTGTAATAGTACCCATAGACGCTCTGGATACCGCAGAGCGTCAACTTCTATCGCTAATAACTCATCAACTTGGGCTTGGGTTAAGGTGTAACCTTTGCCTGTGTGGTAATTACGCTGCTCACCCAATAGGGTGCTTAATAAATCATAGGCTTTAACCGCAGGATTAATTAATACCGCCTTATTGCCATAATGTTGATTAAGCCACGTGGCATAAAAACCACCCAACGAACTGCCTAATAAACCAGCCTGTGGATATTGTTGCACTAATTGGGCTAATAAGTTAATGGCTTGCTGCGGAAAAATATTTAAATCGGGAGTAATAAAGTTAATATCAGGCCGATGTTGAGCTAACCATTGACGCAACAAACCTGCTTTATGAGATTGAGGGGAACTATTAAAACCGTGAATGTAAATAAGTGTAGACATGAAAAGTTTAATAACCTTTCACTGTCCAATCAATGGTAAATTTAACCCCTTCGACACGAGAGACTTGACTGACAATATCACCATTATCATATAAATCGAACCAACGATAACCTGGTGAAACATCTTCATCAACAGCAAAATCATTGCTTAATGGTTTAAATTGGACACAGGTTGAAGGCGCAGATAATAAACGCACACTATTACGCATTCTGTCAGACTCTTGGTGAACGTGTCCCCAAACAATGGCTTTAATGTGGCTAAATTGGTCTATCACTTGCCAAAAATCAACTGCGTTTCTGACGACTTGGGTATCTAACCACTTACAGCCCATTGGAACAGGATGGTGATGCAAACACACCATCACATGACAACCTTTACTTTTCTCTAAGGCTGACTGCAAAAAGGCAAGTTCTTCGGGTTTAAACTTACCTGGTACTTCGTATTCGACACTGGAATTGAGCATAATAATTTGCCATTTGGCAAATTTAATTACACAGGGGCTAAGATGACTTTGGTTGTTTAAAGTATTAAGAATAGGTTGAGTAATATCGTGATTACCCTGCAACCAATAATTAGGGGTATTAAATTGCGCTAAATGTTGTTGAAAGCGTTGATAAGCAACTTCGCTTGCGTCTTGAGCAATATCACCTGTTGCCAAAATGACATCAATATTTGTTTGCTCACGTTTTACCTTTTCTAAGACTAGACGCAAGCTATCTTCGGTGTTTAACCCTAAAAGCCGACCTTCTGTTGATGAAAACAGATGACAGTCGGATATTTGCACTACACGGAGTGGCTTATTTTCATGTTTTTTCAAGATGCCATCCCTAAAGCGGACCCTTGGAGATTAATCAGTTTGGCTTAGACACCATTTGTTATCATCATAATCAAACTGGGTCTTGGCTATTACTACATCACAACATTTTGGACTTACATACCTGTATAAAAGCATAAAGATATTGGCTGTCTGTAAGTCAAGTATTTTTCTAATCCTAATTAAACGCAAGAATACAATTTTTTTCTAGCGACTCAATCGACAATTTACCAAAAAATCAGCAATTTTGCCACTTAGACTGTAAAAGAGTTTTATTTAGCGCAAACCATTGGCCTGCAATTAACAATGGCGCATTCCATAACATGCTATTTTTTGCCAATAAGTCAACAAAATCAGTCGCCGAAACTATGCTGACTTTAATATCTTCGCCTTCTTCTGGCAAGCCAAATACACCACCTGCTTGACGTAAATCAGCCTGACCAACAAATAAGGTAAATTTTTCATTACTCCCACCCGGACTAAGTAAAAAAGTCATCACCTTTTCTAAACGCGATAACTCAACACCAGCTTCTTCCAAAACTTCCCGTTTAGCCACATCTTCTAAGCTTTCGCCATGCCCATCAACTAAACCTGCAACAATTTCTAATTGCCACGGATTAGGGTGAGACAATGCCCCGACCCTAAATTGTTCAATTAACAATACAGCATCTAAATTAGGGTCATAAATGAACACGCCAATAGCTTCGGGTTTAATCACTAATTCACGCTGAATAATTGGACTCATGCCACCTGCAAATAAACGATGTTTTAATTTAACAACATCAATTTGAGTAAACGATTTATAAACCATCTCTCGACTGACTAACTCGACATCTTGTTGTTGATTAAATATTGTTTGTTGCATAATCCTAGCCTTTTCTAAATAGCCTACTTTAGTAGCAGCCTGTATGCAGCGTAGCGAAATACAGGAAACAACGACCCGTGTTACGTTTCACTTCACACAGGCTACAAAATTCATCTTAAAATAATCAAGGCTCTATAACTTTGATATCAATATTTAATTCCGCTGATTTTTTAATCATCTTTTTATCAAAACTTAAAAATGCCTGTGTGTGTAAACTAAATGATAAATGCAAGGCATCAGCAAAGTCCATCCCTTGTTTAATCCACCCCAACGCCATAATAATCTATTCTTTATTTTCAGTGACAATATTTTCTAAACCAAGTAAGTTAGTTAACGCAATAGCAATGTGGTTAGATGAAAACTTATAGCTAAAACGTAATACCCATTCCGTTTCTAAAATCACCGTCTTTGGAATAAATATCTGTTCAGATGAGGCAAAAACTTGATATGCCTTTTGATACTGTACTTCATCATCACGCGTTAAAAACCGAACAATGACATTCGTATCAATGGTTATCATTTTGTCCCCATTGCATACTAACACCCTCTTGAATAGCTTCATTCATCTCTTCAATCGTTTTAGCTTCGCCTTGATACGCCAAACAGCCTGCAACATCGTCTAACTTTGTTGTAGATGAGGCAGTTTTAGCTTTTAACAAAATACCTTGAGGGGTTAATTCAATTTCTAATTCTTGTCCTGCATTTAAATGATAGGCGTCACAAATGGCTTGGGGTATTACAACGTGTCTTTGAGGGGTTAAATGTGTAGTTTGCATTTTTACGCTCCAATTTAAACGTAAATATAATCTATTAGAGCCTCTTCGTCTTGCCCAATTTTCTTTCCGCAAAGTAAAAAACCCTTCTAGTGTTTGCTAGAAGGGTTTTTTTGATTGGAGTCTGGCGATGACCTACTCTCACATGGCGAATGCCACACTACCATTGGCGCGGAGCGGTTTCACTTCTGAGTTCGGGAAGGGATCAGGTGGTTCACACTCGCTATGGTCGCCAGACAAACTGGTTGAGTTTGCGTTTTTGCGCTTACTCGAATTCGTTGTCTTTGTACAGTTGGAATTTTGTCTGTGTCATTTTTACGTTTATGCTGTATCTGTTTCGAACTAAATCAAGGTTGTGTATCTTGGTATAAACTGTTTTGGCGTTATATAGTCAAGCCTCACGAGCAATTAGTATTCGTTAGCTTCACGCATCGCTGCGCTTCCACACCGAACCTATCAACGTCATGGTCTCTAACGGCTCTTTAGGAGAGTTAAACTCTCAGGGAGACCTTATCTTGAGGGAGGCTTCGTGCTTAGATGCTTTCAGCACTTATCCCTTCCGAACATAGCTACCCGGCAGTGCCACTGGCGTGACAACCGGAACACCAGAGGTTCGTCCACTTCGGTCCTCTCGTACTAGAAGCAGATCCTCTCAAGTCTCCAACGCCCACGGTAGATAGGGACCGAACTGTCTCACGACGTTCTAAACCCAGCTCGCGTACCTCTTTAAATGGCGAACAGCCATACCCTTGGGACCTGCTTCAGCCCCAGGATGAGATGAGCCGACATCGAGGTGCCAAACACCGCCGTCGATATGAACTCTTGGGCGGTATCAGCCTGTTATCCCCAGAGTACCTTTTATCCGTTGAGCGATGGCCCTTCCATA
>NZ_CALETI010000455.1 GCF_937920075.1 uncultured Agitococcus sp. | reverse complement strand
TTTTAATTTGCATTGTAAGCGGCTGGGTACTTGTCGCTGTTGATGCAGGAGTTAGATATGGCCGCAATTATTAAATGTGTTGTGCCGATTAGTGGCGGCAAAGATAGTCAAGCGTGTTTAAAACTAGCTTTGCAGAAGTTTGATAAAAGCGAAGTTTTGGGGTTGTTTTGTGATACTAAGTTTGAGCATCCTTTGACTTATGCCCACGTTGATAAAATTGGCGAAATGTACGGAGTAAAAATCGAAAAGCTAAATAATGGGGATGTGACGACATTAGTTAGAAAATACGGAAGATTCCCAAGTGATGCTGCTCGTTTTTGTACTGATGAATTGAAAATAAAAGTAGGCAAAGAGTTTTATAAAAAACTAGCACAGGAACAGGGTCAAGGTTTTGAGGTTTGGTATGGAATGAGAACAGGCGAATCTAGTCAGCGCGAAAAACGCTATGCTGGCATAATTTGTGATGATGTGATGCCTCCTCATTTGTTTATGCCATCTAAATATCCACAGTATTTAGAGAAGCTGGGCGTAATGATTAGATTGCCGATTGTCGATTGGTCAACTGATGATGTTTTTGAGTTTATGGGAGATGAATTAAATCCGCTTTACAAGCAAGGCTTTGATAGAGTTGGATGTTTTCCTTGTTTGGCAGGCGGTGATTTTTGGAAAGCTAAAGCATTTGAGCATGACGATTTTGGCAAAAACCAACGTATTCAGGTTGTGCAATTAGCGCATGAAATCAAAAAGAATGTTTTTACTAGCCAAAAATGGGCAAGAAAAAATTTGGATTTAATGGTGCAAACAAAGCGAAAAACCAAAACATTGCAAGACGATATGTTTGATGCGCCTTGTATGATGTGCCATATCTAACAACATATTAAGCGGTAAAACCCAAAGATAGCAGGCTTACACTGGCCGCATGGGGTTTTATCCGCTTGAATATAGAGTTATGCGGCTTTTAATTTAATGAGAGGTAGATATGATTGAGTGGATTGATGTTGGAGATGTAACTCCACCAAGAAATAGAACATTACTTTGTTATTGCCCTGAGTGGAGCGAGACTGGGTATCAAGTAGCAAAATGGAATGGCAAAGAGTTTTATTATGCCGAGCAGGTGAATGATATGTTTAGTGAAACTGTTGAAAAATGGGCAATATTCTTTGAGGCAGACTAGCCGCATAACTACCTAACTTAAGGCGTAAACACCCACAACAAACCAAACAATGACTAACCCACTTTAAGCAATAGCACGATAATTGGCTGGGTGTTTATCGCGCTTGAAGTGAGAGTTAGGTTTGGAGACTGAAAATGGCGACTGGTTATTATATGGGACAAGGTATGATGCTGGAGCGTGGCGAAACCTACGAAATGAAAAAAGAAGAATTGATTGAGGTACTTGACAAATACACTGAACATTTAAAAAACTCACAGGCTGAGTGTGACGAGCTAAAAATGCAAATACTGAGAATGAAGTACCCAAATGAGCCTTTGTTGCAGAAAGGTACTATTCAATAAAATCTAACACTGAGCTTAACGTGCGCCACCCCACACGTTATAAGCCTGTGCAAGTGAATCACTTTTATTTTTAATGCTTAGATAGTGGCTGGGGTGGTGTCACTGTTAAAGCGTGAGTTAGAACCGTAGTGAACTTGGAGATTTTTATGCAAGCAAAGAACTATGCGGCACAGATTTTAATTACAGATAATGAAAATACTCCAGATGAATTAAGGACGATAATTCGCTCATTAAAAGATGCTGTTATTTTCAATCTTCCAGATGGCGGTTATTTAACAATAGACCCCAAGCTTTCATCAAGAAATTGTGATTTTGAAAGCGTTGATCGGCCTCCATTTGATAATATTTTTTTACAGTTCAGTGCTGAGATAAATAAATTTGGTATTTTAGTGCATTATGAGCCTGAAGAGGATGTTCATATTGGGTTTGTTTTTTTTGGAATGCGCGAGGAAAAAGGATGGTACAGCCTGCCTTATGTATTTTGTGTAAAAGACAAAAAATCAAGCGATCCTGTTTATTTGAACAGGTCTTTTGATTCCGAACATGATGACCACAAATACGCTGCTACATTTTGTATGTGCGTATATAACGACTTTTTAACGGCACTGTCATGTAGAAATATTGAGCAGACAATTATTCAAAAATGCGATAAAGCACTAAACGCAAGGCGCATTAACAAAGGCAAGTTACCGCTTTACGAAGAACGCATACTCACGATTAAGGTAAATGCAAAACAAGGCACTGGTACGAGAACAGGCACACACGAAAGCCCAAGACAGCATCTAAGACGTGGGCATATTAGACGTTTAGAAAGCGGAAATATATGGGTCAATGCTTGTGTTGTTGGCAATAGTGAGAAAGGCGTTATTAAGAAAAGCTATAACGTGGCGGCATAAAAATAAGGTTCTAACTCATAATTATACACACAGCTTGTGTGTATAATCCGATTTATAGCGCGTAACTTGTTGATTTAGTTACGCGCTTAAACACAACTACGCCCCAATAGTTCCCCATGTTTTCCAAGTGCCAGGAGTACCTGCCGTAACACAAATCCAGCCTACATTTCCACTTGCCGCAGGTGCAGAGTTATAGACATACTCACCACGCGCCCATGTTCCTGTTGTCGGAGCAGCAGCGTAAGCGTCAACACTGGCGTAGTTGTTCGTGTTTCCAACAAAACGCATAGTATCAATGGCTTTGTTGGAATACGGAACAGTGACACCTTTCATGATATTATTGACAACCTCACCAGACAAAATGCGTGATAAATGCGTTCTAATACCTGTAGTGCTGCCGCTATCAATTGTAATTTTATTATCTTTAATTGTTGCATTTAGCACGTTTGTTGAAGCCAGAGCAATATAAATACCGACATCGAGATTTCCACCTTCGATGACGTTGTTGTTGATAATCAGATTGTTGGTGTTAGTTGTGCGTTCTGCGTCAAGCATTACCACGCCATTTGCATTGCTGCCAGTCCCGATTCCACTCAACAGGTTATTAGTGACAACAATACATTTTCCAGTAACATTTATCCAAATCATGCCCACACTAAACATGCATTTAGTGACAACATTGCCAGTAATTAGAATGTTTTCAGCGTTTTCACCATCTGACCACGCTACGCCTATTGGGTTGCTTCCTGTATGATTTGACACGATGTTATTGCTGACAATCGTATAATCAGACGAGACGCGAATACCGTTACGCTGTTCAGTGTCAGTTGCATAAATCGCGTTATTAGAAACAACCGTGTTAATACCTAGCGGTTTAGTACCAACCGATATACTTTGCGCGCCTTTTACGTTGATTTGTGCGCCTTTATTGCCTTCGGCAAAACCAGCGTTTACTAGCACATTACCCGTAATTGTCGTGTTAATCGTTTTAGTGTAAATGCCTTCAACACCGCCCAATTGCCGACCGTTTATACGATCAAGCGATTTAATGATGTTGTTTGAGATAACAGCCGTATCACCGTATAACTGGATTGCATGGACTTCACCCGCCGTATTGCCATCGGCATTGATGTTGTAGAAATAGTTGTCAGTTATGATGTAATTACCCGTCAACAACTGATCTACTAATTGCGTCCTGCCGAGACATAGCGCAGTCATGCTAGATGTTGTAGAGTTTAGATTAGTAAACCGACAGCCCTCGACAACTGCACTCTTGAAGTAAGCAGACATGCCGAAGACATAGTACGCTGAACCCGTAAACGTGTCGAAGATGCAATCTTTTAGCTTAAACAGCGTAATGTCATTAGCACCCGTCACGCAAACAGATTTACTGTTAGAGACTTTTACTTTGTTTAGTTCAATCGTGCCGTAGTTTGATGCGCCGCTTGTGCTAAATAGCGTGTCAATGTTTGAAAAGATAACGCCGTTAATTTTGAAGTCTTTAGTCGCAGCAAGCACAAACAAATTGACTTGAGTGCCTGATACTGTAATCGTGCTGTTTGCGTTAACGCCTGTTAGTGAAAGGTGATTTGTTAGCGTGATTGGTGTCCATGCTGAGCCTAAAATCACAATCGGTTTATCAATTGTCAGTTTGATATTAGCTGATTGAGCGTAAACAATAGCATAGCTGAATGCACTGTTGTCGTTAATCGCGCCAGCACAACCGAACTGTGATGTATTAACATTGATAGAATCAACAGCAAGCCACCGCCCTGCACCGCTTACGCTTGTAGGCTTGATGACAGTGCCGCCGTTGTCTGTAGCCACAC
>NZ_CALETI010000454.1 GCF_937920075.1 uncultured Agitococcus sp. | reverse complement strand
TCATCATTCGATACCTGTATCACAAAAATCTATCGTCACTATAGTAGGGTCTGATGTTTCTACATTAGTAACTTTTTTAGGAATAGGTTTTTTGGCCTTTTATGGAATTCAAAAAATTCGAGAATCACGAAATTCGAAATCATCTGCCGTAGCTTCAGAATTTAAAAAATCATCAATTAAAATAGTAAAGGTTTGTTATTATCTGTAATCCCTCAATCTTAATATAGCTATTTCCTTTTGTTAAGGTTTTATTTGTTTGTTCTGTGGAAACTATTTTTGTGCCATTAATCGACTCCCTCATTTTGTTTGTGATTTCTTTAGTTGCAAATTTATTATCTGCTTTAGCGGGTGGGGGAGCAGGTTTATTACAATTGCCTGCGTTATTGCATCTTGGTTTACCTTTTGGTATGGCACTCGCAACACACAAAATTGCCAGTGTTGCTTTAGGCGTCGGTGCAACAACACGCCATTGGCAAACAGGTAAATTAAAATGGCGTTTTGCGCTGTTAATTTTGCTTGCTGGTTTACCTGGAGTTTGGCTAGGAACACAATTAATTTTAGCCATTCCTGAACAAATAGCCCAGTTTGCTTTGGGGGTTTTAACCTTAGGGTTAGGCGTTTATTCTTTATTAAAAAAAGATTTAGGATTAACAAGTCAGCGTATTCATCGAGATAAAATAGGCTTAATCATAGGTTGTTTAGGTTTGTTTATTATAGGGATATTGAATGGTTCTTTGACATCAGGGACTGGTTTATTTGTGACTATCTGGTTAGTTCGATGGTTTGGTTTTGATTTTACCCGTGCGGTATCTTATACCTTGATTTTAGTCGGTTTTTTTTGGAATGGTTTAGGCGCATTATTTTTGGGCTTACAAACACCTGTCGCTTGGTCTTGGTTACCTGCCTTGTTATTAGGTTCTTTAATTGGTGGGTATCTTGGTGCTCATTGGGCTTTATTAAAGGGTAATCAATTAGTGAAGCGTAGTTTTGAAGTGTTGACAATCCTTGTCGGTCTAAGCTTATTATTTACCTAGTAATTCAATGATTTTAGTAAATGGCATGGGTTTACCAAACATATATCCTTGAGCGTAGTCACAAAGTTCGGTGTTTAATAATTCAATTTGTTCGGATAATTCAATCCCTTTTGCGGTTACTTGCCAACCAAGTTTATGAGACATAGCAATTAAAGCTGCAACAATTTCTTTATCTTCAGGGTTGTTGGGGTCTAATAATAAACTACGATCTAGTTTTAATTGCGTGATAGGTAATGTTTTTAACCATATCAATGAAGATGCTCCTGAACCAAAATCATCGACAATTAATTTTAGTCCAGATTCATGCAGTTTAGATAAAAAAATCGGAGCTTTATGTCGATGCTCATACAAAACGTTTTCAGATAATTCAAAACAAAACCATTGATAATCAATTTTTTCTTCATCAAGAATGGCAAGACTTTCTGGGATAAAATTATCGTTATTAATATTGAGAGCTGAGCAATTCATACTAATCATTAACGGCGAACCTAAAGCTTGTAATGCTTTGATATCACGGCAAATTTGACGAATAACCCACATATCAACTAAGGCAACAAAACCGTTAAATTCTGCAATATTAATAAAATGTTCAGGTGTTAGAATGCCTTTTTGTGGATGTAGCCAACGCACTAGGGCTTCTAAGCTAACTAGTTTTTTGGTTTTTAAATCAATAACGGGTTGGTATTCCACAAAAAGCTGAGATTCAGTAATGGCAGAATGTAGGTCTTTTTGTAAAGAAAGCTCCCGATGTGATTTGTGTTGTAAATAATCACTGTAAAAGTTTAAAGTATTTCGTCCTGAACCTTTTGATTGATAAAGTGCGTGATCAGCATTTTTGATGAGTAATTCTTGATTGTCACCATCATAGGGAAATAAGCTAATGCCAATACTGATCGTTGTATTGGCAACATGCCCACTCAAGGTAATTGGCTCTTGCATTTTATGCAATATACGATTTGCAATCACTTTTGCTTCGGGTGTTGTACCAATTGGTGCCACTAGACAAAACTCATCTCCGCCAATTCTGCCAATTAAGTCATGTCCACGTAAAACACTTCTTAATCGTCGAGAAATAATTCTCAGCAATTCATCGCCTGCAGAGTGGCCTAAGGAGTCATTGATGCGTTTAAAATTGTCTAAATCAATAAACATGATCGCTAATTTATTGGCTGATTGCTTAGATTCCGTTAAACGAGCGGCAAAGGCATCCATAAAGGCATGACGATTAAACAAACCAGTTAATGTGTCGTAATGAGCGAGTTGCTCAAGAGAGGAATGATTACCTTGTAATTTTTGTAATTGTTGTTCGGCACTGTCGAGTGCTTGTTGTTGCATTTTGAGTTTTTGATAACTATGTAATGATATCAACAATAAAATATTAATAATGGCTAAAAACAAAACAATGGCTATTGCTGTTAAAGCTTTTTGTGATAATACGCTATCTGTGACCAAACTTGGCACGCTGAAAACGTCAAAAGCACTTAAATTTATACGATATGAAATGACCAAACATAAACTAAATAATAATAAAGCTATGTAGTATTTATGGTCATAAAATGTTTGATTTTTAAAAGAAAATTCATTTAGTAAAAGGCTGCTAACTAAGCATAAACTCATTGAGGTAAAAAAGAGTAAATAGTCTGTTTCAAAATAGTTATAGCTGACTAAGCTCAGCGTGGTTAATAAATGTATGAATGATATGGCTAATGTGCTTGATATAATAAACAATAGTTGGCTTAACTTGTGCTGTTTAAATTGACTAAAAATAAGGACAAAAATAAAACTACTCAAAAAGCTAATGGCCAATGACCATGTGATATATGCGCTTTGAATGGAAAATTGTGGACGAGTACCTAACATTAATAGCAGATCAATAAACCAGATATTTAATGCTAATACGGTATTGATGATTAAATACCAAATTAAATTCAATGGTGAACGATCTTTGAATAAAGAGTGGTGATGTTGGCTGATTGTGGTGATGCTATAAAAATGCCCTCCAGCGCAAATTAAGGCAAAAATGACAAATAAAGGCGATATTTGCCAAGTTAATGCTTCGGTAATAGAAGGGCTAAGTGTAGTCATATAAAAGAGACTTCCTTGAATCTGAATGGTTTTAAAAGGAATAATGCAGTAAAAAATTTTGTCGATTGTTGACTAAATTACATTAATCATCAAGCATATTTTAAATAGTCATTCTTATGCTGAGAAATTCATTTTTTTGTCGACAAAATATTGGTTTTTATTTGACTATTTGTCTTTTTTGCTTATTATTGCTCTACTTTTTATAAAATTGTAGACAATATTGTGCAGCAAGCTCCTTCTTCAATCATAGAATCTTCAAATGAAGCTAATATGACTTTAGCCGACCGAGTGTTTGCCCAAATTCAGGATGCGATTGTCAAAGGTCAACTTAAAGCAGGCGTAAAAATGTCCGAAGCGGAGTTGACCACTCGTTATGGTGTATCCAGAGGGCCTTTGCGCGAAGCCTTACGCCGTTTGGAAGCACGAAAATTATTGACCCGTATTCCTCATGTGGGAGTGCGTGTGGTTGAGCTAACCATTGATGATGTGTTGCAGATGTACCAAGTGCGCGAAGTGTTAGAAGGTATGGCAGCACGCTTGGCGGCTGAGCATGTCACCGAAGAAGAAGTACAAGGCTTAAAGCAGCTGTTGCAACAACATCAACAGCAAACCGAACTACAAACAGGTAAGGGCTATTATCAAGAAGAAGGTGATTTTGATTTTCACTATCGGATTGTAAAGGCTAGTCGTAATGAAGTGTTGATGCAAATGCTCTGTGGTGAGTTATATCATCGGGTGCGTTTGTATCGTTATCAGTTTTCTGTGACCGAAGGTCGTCCCCATAAGGCATTTGCCGAACATTCCCGAATTATTGAAGCCATTGAAGCCAAAGACGGTGAAATGGCTGAGTTGTTAATGCGCCGTCATATCAGTGCCGCGCGTCAAAATATCCAAAACCACTTAGTTGGAGAGAAAAGATGAGTTTACACAGTGCAGGTGCGCGTTTTCGCCAAGCCTTAGCCGAAGAGTCACCGTTACAGGTGATTGGTGCTATCAATGCTAATCATGCGTTATTAGCCAAACGTGCAGGCTTTAAAGCCATTTATTTATCAGGTGGTGGTGTTGCCGCAGGTTCTTTAGGTTTACCTGATTTGGGCATTAATACCTTAGATGATGTGTTG
>NZ_CALETI010000453.1 GCF_937920075.1 uncultured Agitococcus sp. | reverse complement strand
TACGCAACTCATCTAGTTTTTTATTAACGTCATCTAAAACTGTGCGCTCGTTTATTCGTATTTCATCAATTTTTTTGTTTATTTCTGATAACTCATCGCGTATTTGAGTTAATAGCACTTGGTCTAATTGTGAGCTGTTTATGACATCAATGGATGGAGTAGCCAAGTACACATCAATATCTTCTATCGCTGTGCTTGTCGTGCCGCCTGTTGATTGCCATAACTGATAAAGCCATGTTTTAAAGGCTCTAGTATTTGTTAAGTCTAGCGTTAATGGTGAAGGTATATTACTCATGTCTTACCTGCCTCCACGTCAATATACCCGCCATTTAAAACCGTTTTTACGGGTGCAGAGCCAAAGACTTTATAAACCCTGTCGCGTGATTGACCAAGCCTAGCCCACATTGTACGATTTTTACGTTGACCGATTACACCCATACTACATTCACGCGGAGTTATAAACGTATGTCCGCCGTCGTCCGAATATGTTAGATAACAAAGTGGGTCATCACCTGACTCTAAACCGACTCCACGCTCAAAGTTTAGTACAACTTCTTTATGACGCAATCGCTTGTAATCAGCAATGATATGTTGACCTGTGCGATACCATGCTATTGGTTGACCACCGTCTAAATGCGTATCCTCGTCATATTCGTATATTGTTCCTGACTCAAAATCACCCACTAAATGCCGATTAAAAGCAAAAGCATAACAACTAGCACGATCTCGACCTTTTTGATACGTCTCTCGAATATGCCATGCTAAATCAGGTTCTGCAATAGACGCATCATAGACTAATGTTTTGCCCTCACTAGGAAACGTCAACACATAAAAAGAATGTCCGCTTTTCTGATAAGTAAATGCAAAAGCATCGTCTATCACATTAAACGAATTGATTAAATGCTCAATTCCGCGATTGCTTATAATTTGTGGGACGTATTGATTTAGTTTATATACTAATCCTGTACCATGACTCGAACGCCCTAAAAAGTAAACAGTGTTATCTAGTTTTGCAACAGACAAAGCAGCCGCGCAGCCAACTTCCATATCCGCGCCTTGTCGCCTATCAAGTGAGAATGTTGTACCTTCGATCGCAAACCAAAAGGACGTAGTTTTGCGCCCAAATAGCACTAATTCTCGATGGTCAACAATGCCCGTTACCAAATTATCAGGGTCACTACCGTTTGTCGCGAACTCTAAACCATCAAAAGTTAAAAAGTCGTTATAGGCTGAAATATAGAATTGTTGGCTATTCGGTCTAACCAAAACACCATAGCCATCCAAATAATCAACACGCGGCGAGCCATAAAAAGCTGGGTTAGTAACCTGTGTCAAAGTATCAGTATTTGTATTTAGCACATAACCCAATACACCACAAACAATCATTATCTCCCCTACATTATTTGCAGTCATTGTTGTGCGTATATCGCAATTTACAGAGCCTAACGCAGTATAACTACCATCAAATAACACTTTGTATAATTGAGTTTGAGTGACCACATACAAAATGCCCCTAAACTCAAGCATTGATAAAATAGGGACAGTAGGAAGATTTAAAAACAGTTTTTTACCATCGACACGAATCAGACTAATATTGGTATCCGTTTCGCTGCTGTCTAACTCAAGAAACATATTCACCGTTTCTTGTGCGTTTTGGTTTTTACTAAACCCTTTTTTCTGACCACCAAAAAACGGAATTTTCATCAGTAAAACCCACCTAAAATATTACCGCCACGATTACCACATCCTAGCAATGGGTCAAAATTGGCAGACGGAATTGTCACCATTGAACGCATGACAATATCTTTAGATTCACGCGCTAAAGCTGCAATCTCAGTCGATACAGTTACCCCATACTCAGGTGCAATCTCAACCGCCAAATTGTATTTTAGTGCGCGAATCCACTCAGGCGGATAAGTATTTGATAAGTTTGTATCAGTATCCAAATCGGTTTTTGGTGTGACCGCATTAATCGTCAGTGTGCCACCTGTTGCAGTGGGGTATAAATAAATAGTACTTAGCGGATAATCGGGCTTTAATGCAATAAATTCAGGAATAGAGCTAATATTTTTAACCGAGATTTGTTCATAATCGACAAAATCAATAACTTTTAGAGTGTAGTCTAAACCACCATTTGTATATTTTGCGGTATAGATTTCAGTCGGGTTAGTTGTGTTAATATCACCACCACTACCAATTGTATAAGATGCCGCACCTGTTAAAGTATGCGTAATTGTTTGAGTGTTTTTAGATAAGAAACGAGACGCACCCCATGAGCTTAAAAGCAAATTTAATGCTTCTAAAGCGTCCATAGTTTCGTCAGATGCTGGAGTTTCGCTTGAGCTAATCGCACCGATTAACCTTAGCGAAGAACGGATTAAATCGGTTGTGACCATACGCCACCTTTGAAAAAATGCTCATCCTTGAGCAACGAGAGGTTATTAGTTAGTGATACGAACTGCCCATTCTGGACGTAACAAGCCGTAACCTGCCAACATATCAAAACGGCAAATACGACGGTTAT
>NZ_CALETI010000452.1 GCF_937920075.1 uncultured Agitococcus sp. | reverse complement strand
ACGGCGCAGTACGTGCTGCAGCATGGATTGGTTCAAAAAGCGCAGGCTTGTATGACATGCGTGACGTTTTAGGATTGAAATAACACGTTTTGACCTAATTAAGAAAGAGGCTAAATGGCCTCTTTTTTTATGGAATAAAATTATGTCAAAACGTATTTTGCTGATTTTGGCGCATCCTGCCCCGCAAAGTTTTTGTCATGCTTTAGCAGAGCAATATGTTTTAGGTGCTACTCAAGCAGGTGCTGATATTAAACAACTGACGCTCAGTGAGCTTAATTTTGATCTGAGCTTTCAGGGCTACAAAACCGAATCAGCACAATTAGAACCTGATTTACAAGAGGCACAACGTTTAATTCAGTGGGCAGAACATTTGGTCTTTGTTTATCCCTTATGGTGGGGAGCAATGCCAGCTTTATTAAAAGGATTTATTGATCGAACCTTTTTGCCAAGCTTTGCTTTTAAATATCGTAAACACACACCATTGTGGGATAAGTTATTGGCAGGCCGTAGTGCAAGGTTATTGGTCACCATGGATGCACCACCGTGGTATTTTAAATGGATTAATCATATGCCCAATCACTATCAAATGAAGAATGCCATTTTGGGCTTTTGTGGCATTAAACCCGTCAAAATCAGCAATTTTGGCTCAATGAAAGCAGCGAGTGACAAACAAAAACAACGTTGGTTACAACAGGCTCAACAATTAGGGCGTAGGGTCTGTTGACGTTTTGCGCAACCACAATCAAAACGTCAACAGACCCTATTTATTACTATCAGCTTTGTCTTTTTCTTGTACTTCGATTTCTGTTAGTCGTTTAATAATAGGCTTAAATTCTTCACCAACTTTTTGTTGTTCAGTTTTTTGATAATTAATCAGTGCTTGTAAATCTAAAATTTGTTTATCATATTCTGCAATTTTAAGTTTTACTTTAGGATCAGATTTTTTTGAGGCACGTTCTGTGGCTGCAGCTTCTTCGACAAAATTAGCGCGTAAACGTTTGATACGTTGTAATTGAATACTGTTGTAACCAATACCTGTTGATAATGTATCTAATTGACGATTACGAGCCAATTCCGCATCGCGAGCAGAAGAATATAAGCGTAAAATTTTTGCATCTTCTTGTTGCTGTTTAAAAGCACTGTCACGCTTAGCTTTATCTTTTTGATATACAGCTTCATCAAATGGGGGAATACGTCGGATGACTTGCATTTGCCTATCAACAATATCGTAACCACGACGAATGTGTTCTTCACTCACTTGGTCACTGACAGTGGGTATGCCTTTGTCATTATAGTAGCGATAAAGCCGTTTATTGTCGGAAAAGTCATTAGCAAGACTTGTAGAGCTTAAACAAAGTAGCAAGATAATTGATGAGTAAATCGGTTTGTTTTGCATAAAAAACGGCCAATAAGGTTTGTGTGGTTTTATTTTATTTAG
>NZ_CALETI010000451.1 GCF_937920075.1 uncultured Agitococcus sp. | reverse complement strand
TCGCCAATGACAATGCACACAGGCTTTGGCCGTGTCTCGGCGATTGATGGTATTCAACTCACCATTGCCCACGACACCATCATTCCAGGCAAAGGCATTGTCATGTATAGCAAATACAGGGTCACGTCTGAGCAGGTGCAAGACATCAGCGTCGGTGCTCACATTCATTATCAATGGATGCAGCACGACGATGGCAAGGTTATTTCCAGTATTTCTAAAGATTAGTTACCAGCACGCTGGCTAGTGGGCATTTGCCTGCTGGCCACGGCTGTGTCTGTTCGTTTTTGAGAGATGACCCATGAATAACGCTTGGCACTTAACGCCCATTTTAACAGGACGTATTTTACTCGGGCTGCTCATCCTGCCTGCAATTAGTTGGGCGATGGAACCGTTAACGTTCGACGAAACTCTGCAACGCGCCTTAGCCCAACAACCATCGGTGCAGGCTTATCAGTCAGCCGCCAGTGCAGCGCGTGAACAAGCACAAGAGGCGGCTCAATTGCCTGACCCTCAGCTCAAATTCGGTGTCATTAATATGCCGATAACAGGCAGCGATAGTTTACGGCTGAACCGTGACGACATGACCATGAGCACTATTGGCCTAATGCAAAACATGGTTAGACCTGTAAAACGAGTCGCCGCTTCAGCGCAATTACAGGAACAAGCCGAGGTGCTAAGTGCTAATAGCAAAAACATGGCACGACTAATTAAAAGAGATGCCGCACTTGCTTGGCTGGATGTGTTTGCTGCCGAAAAAACGTCAGAGATGCGTCAGCGTTTGCTTGATGAACTACATGCCGAACGGCAAGTAGCCGCCACACAACTGGCGAGTGGAGCCGTCACAGCGACGGAACTGCTACAGCAAGATGCACAGATAGCGATGACGAACGACCAATTATTGATGTCGCAACGGGAGGCGCGTAAAGCCCGTAATATCCTGACACGGTGGTTGGGCGATGTCGCCGCTCGACCTTTAAGCCCCAATTTACCTATTCTAAATACCCCTCTACTTACCGCCGAACAAGCCAGTATTGCTCAACATCCTCTGGTCATAGCCGCTGAACATAACGTCGAAGCCAATCGTCATCAGGCCGAATTAGCCACTGCTGAAGACCTGCCCAATTGGAGTTGGGAGGTGATGGTCGGTCAACGGCAAAGCTCACGCGCCGATATGGTCAGTGTGCAGTTGACGGTGGATTTACCGTGGCAAAAACAGAATCGTCAACGTCATCAACAAGCGGCTGCGTTAGCAAATGTTCAACAAGCCGAGTTTCTGGCTGAAGACCAACGACGCGCCTTAAGCACCGATGCCGCCGATGCACAATCGGACTACGACACCGCTCAAGCCCGAGAACAAGAATATATGCAGCGACTGATTCCAGCCACGACAGCGGCCTTGGCAACCGCGCAAGCTGCTTATCAAGTAGGGAAAACGCCATTGTCCTCGGTATGGCTGGCGCGCCGTGCCGTGCTGGACGTGGAGCTGGAGCATTGGCTGATTCGTATTGACCGTTTACGGGCATTAGTCCGTTTGCAATATGTTGTGGGTAATGAGGAAGTATCACTATGAACAAATCGAAATTAATCATCATTGCCCTGACTGGCGTTGTGCTAACAGGGGGAGGCGTAGGGTGGTTCTATCGCCATCAAGCATCATCTTTGCCAATGGCAAGTCACACCACACAACAACAGAAATCAGAACCTAAAGTCTTGTACTGGTATGACCCAATGGTGCCTGAGCAAAAGTTCGATAAGGCAGGTAAATCGCCGTTTATGGATATGCAATTAGTGCCTAAATATGCCGATAGTGTCAGTGATAGCGGTGTAACCGTCAGTGCAGGTATGGCGCAGAACTTGGGTATCCGCGTGGTGAAAGTACAAAGCAGCCAGTTTTCTGATGGCTTGTCCGCCGTTGGTCGTCTGGAGGCGGATGAGCATCGGCTGTATGCCCTGCAAACCCGTAGCGCAGGTTTTATTGAACATTTATGGGTGCGTGCGGTCGGGGATACCGTACGCGCAGGGCAAAAAGTGGCCGATATTTATGCTCCCGAATTACTGGCCGCCCAACAAGAATACTTGGCATTACTGAAAGTCACAGGCATAAGAGATATTGACAGCTTGCGCCAAGCGGCACGTCAACGCTTACAACTGTTGGGCATGAATGAGGGCGAAATTAACGCGATTACGAAAGCTGCTCGCGCCAATCCTCGGATTGGTGTTTATGCCCCTGCGTCAGGCGTGGTGACAGAATTACTGGTACGCGAAGGCGGGCAAATTCTGCCTGCCACGAACCTGATGCAAATCGCTGATTTATCCCGTATTTGGTTGTTATTAGACATTCCCGAACGTGATGCTTCCCGTCTTAAAATAGGTGATGGTGTTGACGCTCAATTAGAAAGTTTACCCGCCCAACGTTTTACAGGACAAATTGATTATTTGTATCCGACACTTGATAGCACAACACGTAGTGTTCGTGTGCGCGTGGTTTTGGCCAATCGTTCAGGCGTATTAAAAACAGGCATGTTTGCCACCGCAACATTGGCGGGGCATAGCCGTGAAGTGATGAGCGTACCCTCAGAAGCCGTGATTAGTACAGGCACGCGCACCGTTGTCATTGTCAAGGATGGCCAACACTTTCGGCCAGCAGAAGTCAGTTTAGGTGCGGAGAAGAACGGTCAAAGCGAGATTGTGCAGGGTTTACAGGCGGGTGAAGAAGTCGTCGCTTCTGGGCAGTTTTTAATAGACTCAGAAGCGTCACTAAATGGTGTATTGGCTCGTCTTGCGGCAGTGAATAACAAAAATGCCATCCCGACCCCACCTACTGCCATGAATGAGTCAGCTCAAGCAGACATGGGAATCCGTGCGAAGGTGATCGCTATAGACCGCCAAGCGGCCTCCATCACACTCGATCATGAAGCTATTCCCGCCTTGGCATGGCCACCGATGACCATGACGTTTAAGGTGCGTCATAGTGAACAACTCAAAAACATCAAGGTTGGTGAGCGTGTCAGGATGGAGGTCAACGCTACGCCCGACAATGGTGCGTACGTCATTGACGCGTTGCAGGCGGAGGCCAGTCATGATTAAACATCTGATTAAATGGTCTACCCAACAACGATTATTAGTGTTGCTGGCGACTCTATTACTCACAGCATGGGGCATATTTGCGCTACTGCGTACGCCGTTGGATGCTATCCCTGATTTATCCGACACCCAAGTCATCATTCGCACACCGTGGCAAGGTCAAGCACCGCAAGTGGTGGAAAACCAAGTTACTTATCCGTTAACGACAGCCATGTTGTCTGTGCCTGGAGTCAAGACGGTACGCGGCTATTCGTTTTTTGGCGACTCCTTTGTTTATATCCTCTTTGATGACCATACCGATTTGTATTGGGCGCGGTCACGCGTGCTGGAATATCTTAGTCAAGTAGCCAGTCGTTTGCCCGCAGGCGCAAAACCGAGTTTAGGGCCAGATGCCACAGGAGTCGGTTGGATTTATGAATATGCCTTGGTTGATAAAACGGGCCAGCATGATTTAGCCGAGTTGCGTGCCTT
>NZ_CALETI010000450.1 GCF_937920075.1 uncultured Agitococcus sp. | reverse complement strand
TTCGGGATTTATTCTCAAAACAAAAATTATCAAAAACAAGAGGCTACCAACCCAAACATTTTTCGTTTAATGTAGATGGAGGTCGTTGCGAAACTTGTAAAGGCGATGGTGTAATTAATGTAGAAATGGTTTTTATGGCAGATGTTGAATTGCCTTGCGAAACTTGTGGCGGAAAACGATTTAAAAAAGAAATACTCGAAGTTGCTTTTGAAGGGAAAAATATTGATGATATTTTGATAATGACTATTGATGAAGCATTGATTTTGTCAGAGTGATACGACAAAAAATGTCGTGAAAATAGTGATAATTGATTTATTTTTAGAGTGGAGATTTAGCAATGTCAGTCACAGCCGAACAAATTGAGCAACTCAATTTATTAAACCGTAGTTGTTTTTATCGAGAAAAATCTTTATTTGTCAAAGTGAAAGTTGAGAATATTGAATTAACAGATAATCAGTGTCAGATAACTATCAGTTATTTATCGCCTCAAAGCGGTAAAGCTCGTAGTTTGAATGTAGGTGGCAACTTAGAATTTTTTAGTCTTAGCTCACATGCTTTATGTTTGGGCGGATATATTGCTTTTTTCTTAATTTTTGATGAGGATTTAGTCCAAAAACTAACAGTGATGCTTACTGACTATCCACACTTAGACTTAGAACAACGTTTTGAGATAGGCTATGATGCGTCATTGAACAAATTAAAAACTATTGAATACTATTTGCAATATCAGTACAGCTCAGATGAGTTAGAGGATTAATATTAAAGGGCAGACTCATAGGTCTGCCCCAACAACATCAATTAAACGGATGTCTTAACACAATCGTTTCTTCGCGGTCTGGGCCTGTTGAAATAATATCAATTGGGCAACCTACCACTTCTTCGATACGTTTAATATAAGCACGGGCATTAGCTGGCAAATCGTCTAAAGACTTAGCACCAACGGTTGTACCTTCCCAACCTGCCATTTCTTCATAAATAGGCTCAACATGAGCAAAAGATTCTGCGTCAGAGCTTAAACATTCCACACTGTTTGGCTTTAAAGATTTATAGCCAACACAAATTTTAATGCTGTCCAAACCATCCAACACATCTAACTTAGTTAAACATAAGCCAGAAATAGAGTTGATTTCAACAGCACGACGTAAAACAACGGCATCAAACCAACCACAACGACGTTGACGGCCTGTTGTTGCACCAAACTCGTGGCCTTTAACGCCTAAATGCTTACCAATGGCATCACCTGAATCACTCGCAGCGTCATAAGGCAATTCGGTTGGGAATGGGCCACCACCAACACGTGTAGTATAAGCTTTGGTGATACCTAAAACGTAATCTAAGTACAATGGGCCAAAACCAGAACCTGTGCTTGTGCCACCTGCCGTGGTATTTGAGGAAGTCACAAACGGATAAGTACCGTGGTCGATGTCTAATAAAGAGCCTTGTGCACCTTCAAACATCAAATCTTTACCTGCACGACGGAAATCGTGAAGAATCGTTGATACGTCAGCAACGAGGTCTTTAATCTGTTCGCCCCAAGCTAATGCTGCGTCTAAGGTTTGTTGAAAATCAACAGGATCAGCTTTGTAGTAGTGCTGCAATTGGAAGTTATGATATTCCATCACCGCTGCTAACTTTTCGGCAAAACCATCACCACGAATCAAATCACCCAAACGCAAACCACGACGAGCCGCTTTGTCTTCATAAGCTGGGCCAATACCACGACCTGTTGTACCAATCGCAGATTTACCACGTGCAGCTTCACGCGCTTTATCTAAAGCACAGTGATAAGGCAAAATTAATGGACAGTTTGGAGAAATACGCAAACGTTGACGAACAGGCACACCTTTCGCTTCTAAGGTGTTCATTTCTTTTAATAATGCATCTGGTGCTAATACCACACCATTGCCAATTAAACACAATACGCCTTCACGCAAAATCCCAGAAGGAATTAAGTGCAAAACTGTTTTTTCGCCACCAACAACTAAGGTATGACCTGCGTTATGGCCGCCTTGATAACGCACGACGGCTGCTGCATTATCGGTGAGCAAATCAACGATTTTGCCTTTACCTTCATCACCCCATTGTGTACCAAGGACAACAACATTCTTACCCATTTAAGATAACCCTATGAGAAACAATAAAATAAACAGGACTTACGCATTTTACCGAAATCTGCTCATTTTACGAGCAAAAAACAATAAGCACGTAAGTCCTCATAAATCGCTATAAATCTTCAACTTGCCACGTTTGTTGACGCAAAACGAGTTGCTGTGTACAACCTAATTGTTGTGCTGTACTACGATCATCGGTTAATGCTTGAATCACAATATGACCTTGATAGCGTAGTTGCGTCATCATAATTTGCAATGAATTATCGTCAATTGCAGGTGCAAAAATCTTGTGCGTAGCCGCCACTTGCTCAACAAAACTGACTAAAGTTTTTAAATCTGCACTAAAACCTGTTGCAGGACGTGCACGACCAAAGGCTTCACCAATACAATCATAACGGCCACCTTTGGCAATTTCTGCCGCAGAGTGTGCGGTATAGGCGGCAAATACTAACCCTGTATGATAGTGATAACCGCGCAATTCGCTTAAATCAACCGAAATACTGACATTATCCGCAAAACCTTGTAACGCTTGAACGATAGTTTGTATATCTGCTAAGGCTTGTTTCACTTTATCTGGTGCATTAGCAAACGCTAGTTGGGCTTGTTCAATCACTTGAACACCACCAGACAACTGCCCTAAAGCCACAAACCATTCTGCCTGAGGCAATTGACTGCCTAAGGCTTGTAATTCAGGTAAACTTTTACGCTGATAGATATCAAACAGTTGGCTTTCTTGTTCAACTGATAATTGTGCAGCTTTCGCAAGTTCTCTAAAAACAGCGACATGACCCAAATCAAGGTGAATTTGTGGCACACCTGCTTGTAACAATGTCGTTAACATCAACCGAATAATTTCAATATCAGCCGCAACACCTGCACAACCATATAACTCCGCACCAATTTGAATAGGTGCGCGTGAGGTGCTTAAGCCTTGGGGTAAGGTGGTTAAAATAGTACCACTATAACAATACCGTGCTGTATGCTCATGAGGCAAACAATGTGCATCTAAACGGGCAACTTGTGGCGTAATATCAGCACGCACACCCATCAAACGTCCCGTTAATTGGTCGGTAATTTTACAGGTCATCAACTCTAAGTCGTGACTTGAACCAGTTAATAAGGACTCTAAATATTCGACTAAAGGTGGGAAAACTAATTCGTAACCCCAGCTTTGATATAAATCTAATAAACGACGGCGTAATGCTTCTAAACGGATTGCATCTTTGGGCAATACATCTTGAATACCATCGGGCAATAACCACGTTTCGGCACGAGTAACCATGCTTAAGACTCGCTAATCAGACTTACGCGGTTATCACTCATGTATAGATTGAAAATGTGTACATTTTAAATCTATACAACGTGCTAATTGCAAAGCAACGCGTAAGTCGTGTTTAAGACACAAAAAAACCGAGTAAAAACTCGGCTGCCTAATAATATCATCTTTCTGTAATTTAGGCAGTGATTTACAGGTATTTTTTCAGTAAGTCGTGAAAACTTCGACATTTACGCTAATTTTCTGAACAATTTTAATTAGGCAAAAACCCATTTAATCACGCTCGGCAACCATAAAGCGGTCAAAATACCATTTAAACTCATCCCCAATGCCGCAAATGCACCTGCTGTTGGGCTAATTTGTAAGGCACGTGCCGTCCCCACACCATGCGCTGCCAATCCCAAAGCAAAGCCTTTAGCCATATCATGACGCACAAACTTTAATAAGGCTTCGGCAGCAATTGCCCCCACTAAACCCGAAACAATGACAATGGCAGACGCTAAGGCTAATGGCGCATGAATTTTTTCGGCAATACCCAAGGCCATTGGTGTGGTCACTGCCCTTGTGGCAAATGCTAAAACGCTACTATGTGATAAACCCGATAATTGCGCTAAGGCTAAGGCCACACCTGCACCAACCACTGAACCAATCAACAACACGACTAATAACGGCAAAGCTGCGGCTTTTAAACGTGGTAAAGATTGATATAAAGGCACAGCCAAGGCAACAGTTGAGGTGCCCAATAAAAAGTGGATAAACGCATTGGCTTTAAAATACTGCTGATAATTTACATCAGCCGCCAATAACACCATGATTAATATCGTTAATGACAACAACATGGGTGGCACTAAGACTGGCTCTTTTAAACGTCGGTGCAACCAAAAACCTGCTTCATAGGCGGTTAAAGTTACTGTCATCCACACTAGAGGCGTACTTAGGAGGTCACTAGCCATTAAAATTTACCTTGTTTGCTTAGCCATTTATCTAAGCACCATGCACACAATACTAAAGGAATAAGGGTTGAAATCACCATGACGCTAATAATAAGCAATCCTTCCTTTTGTAACAGTGGCCACAAAGTAATTACGCCCGCAGAAACGGGCAATAAATATAAGGCTAAATGCTGTAAAAATTTGGGGGTAAAAAAAGCTAGACTCTCGGGAACACGACCATAAATTAATAAAAAAGCAAACAACAATACCATCCCCATAATACCACCCGATAACGGCAAATGTAGATAATGGACGGCCAGCTCTCCCATCAATTGAAAGACGAGTAAGATAAAAATGGCTTGCATGGTTTACAAGCCCATTCGTCTTGCCAAAATGACATTAGGTTGTTGTTCAATTTTTTGCAATACTTTCGCTAATTGCTCAACACCAGATACTTCAACGGTAATTTGCATTTGCGCTGTACCGTCTTGTTTATTGGATTGAGTATTCACACCCGTAACATTCACATGTTCGTTCGCTAAGACTGCGGTAATATCACGTAATAAGCCTGTTCTATCCCATGCTTTAACCATAATATTCACTGACTGAACGCTGCTTGTTGCACCTTGTTGCCATTGTACTTCAATGACTCGCTCAGACTCTTCACTCTGCAAACGTAATAATTCAGCACAAGAACGACTATGTACACTCACACCACGATTATGAGTAATAAACCCCATAATTGGTTCGCCATACACAGGGTGACAACAATTAGCCAAATGAATCAAAATATTGTCGATTCCTTCAACCACCACACCACTCTTATTGGGTTTTACACGACTTGGTCGAATCACTTCTTGTGGTTGTACTTCGACTTGTGGTTGTGTGAGTTTTTCGGCAATCGCATTGACAATATGCGCAGGACGAATGTCACCTGCACCAATTCCCGCTAAAATATCATCACTATGCTTAACATTAAAACGTGCAGCATAATCTTGCAGATTCACCATTTTCATGTTGAGAGCTAAACGAGACAGTTCTTTTTCTAAAATCTCGCGACCCGCTGTGATATTATTTTCACGGTCTTGTTGTTTAAACCACTGCTTTACTTTTGCTTGAGCACGTGAGGTTCCCAAATAACCTAAACTTGGTAACAACCAATCTCGACTTGGGGTTGCGCCTTTTTGGGTAAGAATTTCAACTTGATCACTGGTTTGTAATTTATAGGTTAACGGCACAATACGGCCATTTACCTTTGCCCCACGACAACCATGACCAATTTGGGTATGAATACTATAAGCAAAATCTAACGGTGTTGCGCCTGCTTGTAAATCAATGACATGGCCGTCTTTAGTAAACACATATACACGTTCGTAACGAATAGCTTGGCTTAATTGATCGGCAAACTCATCAACTTGAGTTTCCCCCATATCATCTTGCCATTCTAAAACCTGACGTAACCATGCAATTTTACTTTCGTAACCTGCGTCTTTGTTGCCTTTTGTACCCTCTTTATAAACCCAATGCGCACAGACCCCTAATTCAGCTTCTTCGTGCATATTGTTGGTACGAATCTGCACTTCTAAAGCTTTACCCTCAGGACCAATCACCGCTGTATGCAAGGAGCGATAACCATTTTCTTTAGGGGTGGCAATATAATCATCAAATTCCTTGGGAATATGTTTCCATAAAGAATGGACAATACCTAAGGCTGCATAACAATCTTTGACTGATGGCACCAACACACGCACCGCACGAATATCGTATAACTCATGGAAACTGAGCTTTTTGCGCTGCATTTTGCGCCAAATCGAATAAATGTGTTTTGCTCTCCCTGACACCTCTGCCTGAATATCAGCATGTGCTAAGGTATCACGCAAAGTTTTAGTGACATTGTGAATATATTCATCACGTTGCAAACGCTTTTCATCTAAGAGTCGAGCAATGTGTTTATAGGCTTCTGGCTCTAAATATCTAAACGATAAATCTTCGAGTTCCCATTTAATATGGCCAATGCCAAGTCGATGGGCTAAAGGGGCATAAATATCAAAAATTTCTCGAGCAACACGTCTTTGTCGCTCAGGATTGGCATCTTTTAATTCTCGAATGGCAAAAGTACGTTCTGCCAATTTGATTAAGGCAATACGTACATCATCAATCATCGACACCAACATTTTACGGACGTTATCCAGCTGTTGTTGTGATTGACTAAATTTTTGATTATGGCTATTGGGGTTAATCAATTGGCTGATGGTCGCCATTTTTAACACGCCATCAATCAACTGTGCAGTATCACGGCCAAAAACACGAGCGATAATCTCTAACGTTGTTTTTTCTTCACGAACAGCACGATATAACACAGCGGCCACGAGTGATTCTTGGTCTAATTTTAAATCAGCCAAAATATCAGCCATCGCCAGACCTGTTAAGAAACTACTGATCCGCGTACTCCATAAGTGTTCACGGTCATATACCTCATCGGCTTCTTTAGCAAACAAACATGCTTGCCGTAGCACATCAGGATTTTGTAGTTCGACTCGTGCGGCAATACGCTGCAACCACAACTCTAGGTCGACTGCACCATCGGCAGTCATGGGATAGTCTTCGCGTACTTTAACCATAATTACCGCTCTAAAACTAGGGTAGTTGAGCGGCGTCGAAACCACTTCAACGTCGCTCAGTGTACAACCAAATTTAGTAATTATTCTTTAATAAATAATGCAATAGATTCAACATGTGCCGTATGGGTAAACATATCCATTACCCCTGCCTTGACTAAGGTATAGCCTGCTTTAGCCAATTCGCCAGCATCTCGTGCCAAGGTTGCAGGATTACAGGACACATAGACAATACGTTTTGCTCCAAAATTAGGCAAATATCGTACCACTTCCAATGCACCTGAACGTGGCGGATCAATTAATAATGCATCAAAACCTTCTTTAGCCCACGGTTGTTGGGAAAAATCAGCGGTTAAATCTTGAGCATAAAAATCGACATTGCTGAGTTGATTATGACGGGCATTTTCATAACCACGTTCAACCATTGCTTGATCGCCTTCAACACCAATCACATATTGAGCACGGGTTGCCAAGGGTAAAGTAAAGTTACCTAAACCACAAAATAAATCTAACACCCTTTCATTGGGTTTTGGATCTAATAAATCAAGGGCTAACTTAACCATTTTTTGGTTAATTTCGGTATTTACTTGGGTAAAGTCTAAGGGATAAAAACGCATCGTTAAGCCAAAATCAGGCATGGCGTAATGCAAACGATCTTCACCATCGACTGGATAAACACGATGGACACTGTCATAACCACTTGGCTGCAAGTAACATTGCCAATCACGTTGTTGACAGAAATTAATCAATGCTTGTACATCTTCATCAACTAAAGGCTGCATATGCCGAAAAATCAACGCCACACTGTCATCACCTGCGGCGACTTCAACTTGTGGAATATCATCTTTGCCTGCCAAACCACCAATTAACTCGCGTAATGGCATAATCGATTGGCCTAAACGGGGATCCATTACCGCACAGCTTTCTAATTCTGCTAAATAGTTTGAGCCTTTTTCTCTAAAACCTAATAACAAGCTATCTTTTTTAATGACAAAACGTACGCCAAAACGCGCTTTACGACGATAGCCTGCTTGACTGTGGCGCAAAGGAGCTAACCATTCTTGTGGCTCAAGTTGTCCAAAATGTTTAAATTGCTCAGCTAACACTTCTTGCTTCAGCTCAATTTGTGCCTGAGCATCAATGTGTTGCAAAGAGCAACCACCACACACACCAAAATGTTTGCATGGAGGTTGTACTCTTAAGGGTGAAGCCTTAATCACATTAACGGTGTTTGCTTCATCATATTTACTACGAATTAACGTGACTTTGGCTTCAACCACTTCGCCTGCTAAAGCGCCATCAACAAAGACCACTTTTCCGTCATGATGAGCAACACCTCGCCCATCATGTCCCAACTTTGTCACTTCTAAAGTAATTGGTGGTTGCTGTTTAATTCGTTCACGTTGCTTTCTGTTCATAAATATTTCGCTTCTTGATCTTCCCAAGCATCTAAAAAGTCAAACAAATGGTCTTTATCACTGCTGGCTAAGGTGTTTTTTAATAAAGTAATTTCTTGCTGATATGCGGGTTTCATAATTTCGCCACGCATTAATTGAAAACGTAAATAAATCAACCATGTATTTAAAACATCACTTTCGCAATAATTGCGGATGCGCTCAATTTGACCTTGCTGATGTAAGTCATACACTTGGCTGCCATCCATGCCTAATTTACCTGGAAAGCCTAAAAAAGTGGCAATCTGTTCTAAGGGCTGTGTTGCACGTGCTTGATACAATGACAAAACATCCATCAAATCGACATGGCGCATATGAAAACGATTGATGTAATTGTTGTATCTAAATTCTTTATAATGATCGCCTAACTCCCAATACATTGGGGCGGTAATTTCGTGCAACATCGCACGATAATGCAAAACAGGTAAGTCAAAACCACCACCATTCCAAGAAACAAGAGTGACATCATATTTATCAATGGCGGTAAAAAAACGCTTGATAATTTCAGCTTCAGTGGCATTTTCATCACCTAATGACCACACACGAACGCTGTCTCCCATGCGTAATACCACAGAAATACACACAACTTTATGCAAATGATGTCTAAAAAAATCAGAACCACCCGTTTCTTGGCGACGCATATTTTTTAGGGCTTCATAGGCTTCTTCGTTTGTTAAATTACCTAAGTTATAGATTTGTTTGGCTTTGGCAATATCAGGTACTGTTTCAATATCAAAAACCAAAGTCGCTTTTTCTTTATACATAACTCGCGCTCCCTATTCTAAGAATAATAAATTAACGGCTAAATAATCCCGTTGATAAATAACGATCTCCACGATCACAAATAATTGCAACCATCGTCGCATTTTTAACTTGCTGAGCTAATTGTAACATAGCCCAAACCGCTCCGCCTGATGAAACACCTGCACAAATGCCCTCAAAATGGGCTAAATCACGCATCGTTTGTTCGGCAGCAGCTTGTGGAATATCAATAATTTGGTCAACACGTTGTGCTTCAAAAATGGTTGGCAAATACTCTTGCGGCCAACGTCTAATACCTGCGATTTGCGCACCTGCCATGGGTTGCAAACCAATAATTTGTATATTGGGATTTTGCTCTTTCAAAAACCGAGAAGTTCCCATAATTGTACCTGTTGTACCCATCGAGCTAATAAAATGGGTGACTTTTCCTTCTGTATCTCGCCATATTTCTGGGCCTGTTCCTTGATAATGGGCAAGTGGATTATCGGGATTACCAAATTGATTTAAAACAATGCCTTTGCCTTCTGTTTGCATTTTTAAGGCTAAATCTCTTGCGCCTTCCATGCCTTGTTGCTGTGAAACTTCAATTAATGTTGCACCATAAGCCGCCATCGCGTCTTTACGCTCTTGGCTCATATGGTCAGGCATAATTAAAATCATTTTATAACCTTTCATGGCAGCCACCATGGCTAAAGCAATACCTGTATTGCCACTGGTTGCTTCAATTAAAGTATCACCTGATTTAATTAAACCTCTTTGTTCGGCATGTTGAATCATACTTAATGCTGGACGATCTTTGACCGAGCCTGCTGGATTATTGCCTTCTAATTTAACTAAAAGCGTATTACCTGTTTCTATACCTAAACGCTGCAAGCGTACTAACGGTGTATTTCCTACACATTGTTCTAAGGTCATAATAGGCATTGCTAATTCCTCTTTTGAGAAAAATTTAATCCAATGATACTGTGGCAAATTTGATAAACCGCATAAGTCCTTACTTTTTGGCCGCGCATTGTAAAACAGCTTAAGTTAAAAGCAGCACTTTTTTTATCTTTTTTCTGTGATTATCGCTAAAACCTGAAAAAATAGCTTCTTTCG
>NZ_CALETI010000449.1 GCF_937920075.1 uncultured Agitococcus sp. | reverse complement strand
CGTGCAGGCTTTAAAGCCATTTATTTATCGGGTGGTGGTGTTGCCGCAGGTTCTTTAGGTTTGCCTGATTTGGGTATTAATACCTTAGATGATGTGTTGATTGACACACGTCGTATTACTGATGTCTGTGATTTGCCCTTATTGGTGGATATCGATACAGGTTTTGGCCCAAGTGCGTTTAATATCGAACGTACGGTAAAAAGTTTAATTAAAGCAGGTGCTGCCGCTTGTCATATTGAAGACCAAGTGGGTGCAAAACGTTGTGGTCACCGTCCGGGTAAAGAAATTGTTTCTACCGAAGAAATGGTTGACCGTGTTAAAGCAGCCGCCGATGCCAAAACTGACCCTAACTTCTTTTTGATTGCCCGTACCGATGCTATTCAAGTGCATGGTGTGGATGCCGCCATTGAGCGTGCGATTAAATGTGTCGAAGCGGGTGCAGATGGTATTTTTGCCGAAGCCGCCTATGATTTAGAAACCTATAAAAAGTTTGTTGATGCAGTAAAAGTGCCTGTGTTAGCCAATATTACTGAATTTGGTAAAACGCCGTTGTTTAGTGTGGACGATTTAGCACCCACAGGTGTTGGCATGGTGTTATATCCGCTCAGTGCCTTCCGTGCCATGAACAAGGCAGCGGAATTGGTATATCAATCGGTACGTGCTAATGGTCATCAACGTGAAGTGGTGGACATCATGCAAACGCGTGAAGAGTTATATGACCGTATTGGTTATCACGCTTTTGAAGGTAAATTAGACGCTTTGTTTGCGGCTAAAAAATAAAGCAATTCGTTTCTCTCCCCTAAATTAGGTGAGGGTTAGGGTGGGGTATTTTGAGACCCCCTCCCGACCTCCCCCTAAATGAGGGGGAGGAGAATTCATTTGAGACAAGAGGAACAGTAAAAATGACGACAGAAACAACGACAACCACAGGTTTTAAACCAAAAAAATCCGTTGCTTTATCAGGCACAGCCGCAGGTAACACCGCTTTATGTACCGTTGGCCGTAGTGGTAACGATTTACACTATCGTGGTTATGACATTTTAGATATTGCAACCACCAGTGAATTTGAAGAAGTAGCGTATTTATTGGTACATGGCAAATTTCCAAACACAGCTGAATTAGCAGGTTATAAAGCCAAATTAAAAGCCTTACGTGGTTTGCCAGCGGCGGTAAAAGTTGCTTTAGAACAATTACCACCATCTTCTCATCCAATGGATGTCATGCGTACAGGTGTGTCGGTATTAGGTTGTGTGAAACCTGAAAAAGAAGACCATAATCACCCTGGTGCACGCGATATTGCTGATAAGTTAATGGCTTGTTTGGGTTCTATGTTGTTGTATTGGTATCACTTTGCTTATAACGGCAAGCGTATTGATGTTGAAACCGATGACGACTCCATTGGCGGTCATTTCTTACATTTGTTACATGGTCAAAAGCCAAGCGAAAGCTGGGTTCGTGCTATGCATACGTCCTTAATTTTATACGCAGAGCATGAATTTAATGCGTCTACGTTTACAGGTCGTGTGGTTGCTGGTACAGGTTCTGATATGTATTCAGCGATTTGTGGTGCGATTGGTGCATTGCGTGGTCCTAAACATGGTGGCGCTAACGAAGTTGCTTTTGAAATCCAAAAGCGTTACGACACGCCAGACGAAGCCGAAGCAGATATTCGTGAGCGTGTAGGCCGCAAAGAAGTGATTATTGGTTTTGGTCATCCTGTTTATACCGTTAGCGACCCACGTAACGTGGTTATTAAAAAGGTTGCTCATGAGTTAAGCGTAGAGCAAAGCAATACCAAGATGTATGACATTGCTGAGCGTTTAGAAAGTGTGATGTGGGAAATCAAAAAGATGTTCCCGAACTTAGATTGGTTCTCGGCGGTGAGCTATCACATGATGGGTGTGCCAACGGATATGTTTACACCGTTGTTTGTGATTGCCCGTACCTCTGGTTGGTCTGCACACATTATTGAACAACGTATTGATGGCAAGATTATTCGTCCAAGTGCTAACTACACTGGCCCAGAAGACCAAAAATTTGTGCCATTAGCAGAGCGTAAGTAAGCATTGAGTTCTCCCTCTCCCTATAACAAAAAGCGTGTTCCCTCTCCCTGTGGGAGAGGGTTAGGGTGAGGGTGAAATATCAATCGTTAAAAGACCTCACCCCAGCCCTCTACTGAAAGGAGAGGGTGACTAGAGACCGCTATTATGAACAGCCAATTCCGCAAAAAACTCCCCAATACCAACCTAGACTATTTTGACGCACGTGCTGCGGTTGATGCTATCAAGGCAGGTGCTTGGGCAACATTGCCCTATACCGCACGTATTCATGCCGAAAACATTGTCCGCAAAGCCGATCCAGCCATTATTAATGACTGTTTAACACAATTAATTGAGCGTAAACGTGAACGCGATTTTCCGTGGTTTCCTGCGCGTGTGGTTTGTCATGATATTTTAGGTCAAACCGCTTTAGTTGACTTAGCAGGCTTACGCGATGCGATTGCCGACCAAGGTGGCGACCCAGCCAAAGTTAATCCTGTTGTGCCAGTCCAATTAATCGTTGACCATTCTTTAGCCGTAGAGTGTGGAGGTTTTGACCCTGACGCTTTTCAAAAAAACCGCGACATCGAAGAACGCCGCAACGAAGACCGTTTCCACTTTATTAACTGGACAAAAACAGCCTTTGATAATGTTGATGTTATCCCAGCGGGTAACGGCATTATGCACCAAATCAACCTCGAAAAAATGTCACCTGTGATTCACAGTGACAATGGTGTGGCCTATCCTGATACCTGTGTCGGTACAGATTCACACACGCCACACGTTGACGCTTTAGGGGTTATTTCGGTGGGTGTCGGTGGTTTAGAAGCCGAAAACGTGATGTTGGGTCGCGCTTCATGGATGCGTACACCAGACATGGTTGGTGTTGAGTTAACTGGCACACGTCAAGCAGGCATCACCGCAACGGATATGGTCTTAGCTTTAACCGAATTTTTGCGTAAAGAAAAAGTGGTTGGTGCTTATTTAGAGTTCTATGGTGAAGGTGTTCCGTGTTTAACCATTGGTGACCGCGCAACTATCTCCAACATGGCACCTGAATACGGTGCGACGGCTGCTATGTTCTCCATCGACAACCAAACCTTAGATTATTTGCGTTTGACGGGTCGTTCTGATGCCCAAGTTGCCTTAGTTGAAACCTATGCCAAAGAAGCAGGTTTGTGGTCTGACAGTTTGGTCAATGCACAGTTTGAGCGTGTGCTTAAATTCGACTTGTCAACAGTCGTGAGAAACATGGCTGGCCCATCTAACCCACATCGCCGTTTGCCTGTTTCTGCCTTAAAAGAGCGTGGTATTGCCGTTGATTTAGACAAAGCACGTGCCGAAGAAGCACAAGGTTTAATGCCTGATGGGGCAGTGATTATTGCAGCAATCACCAGTTGTACCAACACTTCCAATCCACGCAACGTGATTGCGGCTGGTTTGTTAGCACGTAATGCTCGTCAATTAGGTTTGGTGCGTAAGCCTTGGGTTAAATCCTCTTTAGCACCCGGCTCTAAAGTGGTTGAATTGTACTTAAAAGAAGCTGGTTTATTAGCAGACCTAGAAGCACTTGGTTTTGGTATTGTTGCCTTTGCTTGTACAACGTGTAATGGTATGAGTGGTGCATTAGACCCGAAAATTCAACAAGAAATCATTGACCGTGATTTGTACGCCACCGCTGTGTTATCGGGTAACCGTAACTTTGATGGTCGTATTCATCCCTATGCTAAACAAGCTTTCTTGGCATCTCCACCCTTAGTGGTTGCCTACGCGATTGCAGGTACAGTACGTTTTGATATTGAACAAGATGTGTTAACGGTGGTCGATGGCAAAGAAATTCGTTTAAAAGATATTTGGCCAAGTGACGAAGAAATTGATGCGATTGTCGCCAAGGCGGTTAAGCCAGAACAATTTAATCAAGTTTATATCCCCATGTTTGAGAAGCAAGATGCCAAAAAAGCGGCTTCTCCGTTGTATGACTGGCGACCACAAAGCACTTATATTCGCCGTCCACCGTATTGGGAAGGTGCATTGGCAGGTGAGCGCACGCTAAAAGGTATGCGTCCATTAGCCGTGTTGCCAGACAACATCACCACTGACCATTTATCACCGTCAAATGCGATTTTGATGAACAGTGCCGCAGGTGAATATTTGCATAAAATGGGCTTGCCTGAAGAAGACTTTAACAGCTACGCCACCCACCGTGGTGACCATTTGACCACTCAACGTGCGACTTTTGCTAACAAAGAGTTGGTTAACGAAATGGCGATTGTGGATGGTCAAGTGAAAAAAGGTTCGTTGGCACGTGTTGAGCCAGAAGGCCAAGTGATGAGAATGTGGGAAGCCATTGAAACCTACATGAACCGCAAACAACCGTTGATTATTATTGCGGGTGCGGATTATGGTCAGGGTTCTAGTCGTGACTGGGCAGCCAAAGGCGTGCGTTTAGCAGGTGTTGAAGCGATTGTGGCTGAGGGCTTTGAGCGTATTCACCGTACTAATTTGATTGGTATGGGGGTATTGCCTTTAGAGTTTAAAGCTGGCACAACGCGTAAGACTTTGGGCTTGGATGGCACAGAAACTTATGATGTTGTAGGTAAATTAACACCACGCGCCGATTTAACCTTAGTGGTTAATCGTAAAAATGGTGAAACTGTTGAAGTAGCAGTGACTTGTCGTTTGGATTCTGACGAAGAAGTGTCTGTTTACGAAGCAGGTGGTGTGTTGCAACGTTTTGCTAAGGACTTTTTAGAGGGAAGCGTGGCTTGATTTTGTAGGATGGGTTGACGAAGGAAACCCATCGAATTAAGCAAAAAGCCCTGTTGAAAAATAGGGCTTTTTGTTTTGGTGTTTTTGGATTAGGCTTAAACTAATCCAATAAAATTAGCTGATATGTGATGAATATTATTTGTTTTCCTTTTGAACGTGTGATTGAGATTAACGCTTTTATTTCGACGCTGAGCGCGGTATATCAGCAAAAACAGACCAAACCAAAGGCACAAAAGTCTTAAAAATCGGCTAAAAAACCATTACACAAACCTAGCTTTACACTCATCATCGCTTATAATCGGGCAACTTTACAGCCATTAGTGAAACTTTAATGAATGATTTAATTTTGCATCATTATGCCATGTCACCATTTTCCGAAAAGATTCGCATCATGTTGGGCTATGCCCAAGTCAATTGGCAATCCTGTATTACCCGTGAAATGCCACCACGCCCTCTATTAGCCCGTTTAGCAGGCGGCTATCGTAAAATTCCTGTAGCACAAATTGGCGCAGATATTTTTTGTGATAGCAAAATTATTGCCGCCGAAATTGCCCAATTAGCTCAAAAGCCTTTATTAGCAGTTGAAAACCTAGATGCAGAACAACAAGCATATATTGCTAAAGTGGATTTAGAGATTTTCTTTGCCAGTTTATTTGTCTCAGGCACAATGAAGCTCAATGTAAAAGTGCTTAAAGCCATGTCTGTATTAGATGTAGCGCGCTTTTTAGCAGATCGCATTAATATGGGACGTAAGGCTAAAGTTCGTGCGGTTAATCCATTAAAAGCCAAAGAAGTGGTCAAACAACATATTGCCAATTTAGAGCAACGTTTAAACCAAGACTTTTTATTTGGTGCACAACCAACCCATGCCGACTTTTCTACTTATCATAGTTTGTGGTTTATCCATGATTTAGCCGAAGCTCCATTCTTGCAAGGCCATCCTAAATTATTGGCATGGATGGCACGTATGAACGCATTTGGTCATGGTATGCATATTCAAATTACTGAACAACAAGCCTTACAAGCCGCTGCACAAGCTGAGCCACGAGTGATTGCTAACGAACATCGTCAAGATGCCTTAATTGGTGAAAAAGTCACGATTGCGCCTGCTGATTATGGTTGTGAGCCAACGGCAGGTATCTTAGTGGGAGTTACACCAGAGCGTTATATTTTAGCTCGCCAAGACCCAGAGCTAGGTATCTTGCATGTTCATTTTCCACGTCAGGGTTATAAGTTAAAAACTTAAAGTATTGAATTTAAGAGAACTGTTATGTCGAATATCCAGCAAATTAAAATTCCTGCAACTTATATGCGTGGTGGTACTAGTAAGGGAGTGTTTTTTCGTCTCCAAGACCTGCCTGAATCTTGCCAAAAAGCGGGTGCTGCCCGTGATCGTTTATTTATGCGTGTCATTGGTAGCCCAGACCCTTATGCCAAACATATTGATGGTATGGGTGGTGCAACATCAAGCACCAGCAAATGTGTGATTTTGTCAAAAAGTAGTCAGCCAGAACACGACGTTGATTATTTATATGGCCAAGTTTCCATCGACAAAGCTTTTGTCGATTGGAGTGGAAACTGTGGCAATTTATCGACCGCCGCGGGAGCATTTGCCATTCATGCGGGTTTAGTTGATGCTGCACGTATTCCTCAAAATGGTATTTGTGTGGTCAGAATTTGGCAAGCCAACATTAACAAAACCATTATTGCTCATGTACCTGTCACGAACGGCCAAGTTCAAGAGCTAGGTGATTTTGAATTAGATGGTGTGACTTTTCCTGCTGCCGAAATCGTTTTAGAGTTTTTAGATCCAGCGGACGAAGGTGAGGGCGATGCGGGCGGCTCAATGTTCCCAACGGGAAATTTAATTGACGATTTGGATGTGCCTAATATTGGCACGTTAAAAGCAACCATGATTACCGCAGGTATTCCAACCGTCTTTGTCAATGCCGAAGACATTGGTTATACAGGCACAGAATTACAAGAAGCGATTAATGGTGATACCAAAGCGTTAGCCAAATTTGAAGCGATTCGTGTTGCTGGTGCTTTGCGTATGGGGTTAATTAAACACCCAGATGAAGCATTAACTCGTCAACACACACCAAAAATTGCTTTTGTTGCGCAGCCAAAAGACTATATTTCGTCCAGTGGCAAAGCAGTCAAAGCCAGTGATGTCGATTTGTTGGTTCGTGCCTTATCAATGGGTAAATTACATCATGCCATGATGGGCACAGCCGCTGTTGCTATTGGTACAGCCGCAGCCGTTTCAGGCACATTGGTTAACTTGGCAGCAGGTGGCGGTGAGCGTCAAGCAGTACGTTTTGGCCATCCATCAGGCACATTACGCGTCGGTGCAGAAGCCAAACAAGTAAATGGTGAGTGGACAGTCACTAAAGCAATTATGAGCCGCAGCGCACGGATTATTATGGAAGGATGGGTAAGAGTGCCTGAGGATATAATTGTATAAAAACTAAAAAAAGCCCATCTAAATAATCAAATAGATGGGCAAAAATTGACCACTTATCGACTATTACAAAAAAAATACCATGTAATTGATGCTTAGCTTTGGCAAAGTGGCAAAAAAATAGCATAATAATAGCTAAAGTTATAACTCCGTGCTTATTCAAAAATAAGACTTACAACAATAAATAGGGCTTAGCTATGAAGTTGCCTCTTAAAACCCTTTGTTTGGCTATTGCTATTGTAAATATGCAATCTGCTTTTGCTTTAGAATCGTTAGATGACGAAACTATGAGTGAAACAACTGGTGAAGGTATTGCTTTATTGCCAGAAAATTACTCTTTTATGATGAATGGAGCTAATCCGTCAACTGGTCTTTATACTGACAATAGTGGTGCTGGTACTTATGGTACAGGCTATATGCGTTTTATTCCTGTTGGTCCTTTAACTACCACTGCAACAAATAATGGTTATAAGAAAGCTGATGCTTGGTTGTATGGTGTTACTTTAGGGCAATCTAAAAAGGCGTATGGAGCGACTATAGACAGTACGGATTGGGGAGTTCCTTTTGGTGCGATAAGTGCTACGCCTGCCGCGACAGACTTTGGTCGCACAATTACATCGTGGGGAACAGCCGAAAATCCTTGGGTTGTTAAAACCGTGACTGAAAATGATGTTCCTAATTTTAGTGGTGTAACTGCTGGTAAATCGGTGTCATATTTAGGCTTAGAAGCTCCATTATATAATTCAGCAGCAATTAGTGGCCTATCGTCAGCAGAACAGTC
>NZ_CALETI010000448.1 GCF_937920075.1 uncultured Agitococcus sp. | reverse complement strand
GTGTTTATAGTAACTGTTCCTCTAATCAAAACATAGCAGATGTATATAAGTCTGCTGTATTAAATAATTATTGGTCGATAAGATTTGGATTAAGAACAGAAGTTGATAATGAGGGTGAATATATCCCTGTTTATCCAACCAACTTTAATTATCAATCAGCAACAGCTAGTATTGCTGGACGATTAATTGATTCAGATGATACTTTATCTGAAGATGCCACTCATCAAGTGAAAGGTACAATTACCGCTAATACCAAAATTAAATTAGTGGGTAATGCAGCCGCTGATATTGAGGCTTTAGTGACTGCTAATTATGCAGGCCAACAAAATGGTACTTTAACCATGACTGTGCGTGCAGGTGAAGAAAAAATTGATGTGACAGGCACAACACAAAATGGCAAAACCACGGTTAAATTAAGCAACAAAAATGGCGTAAGCATTGATGTAGCAGAATCAACTAGTGATGCCAATAAATTGGAGTTGAAAGTCAATGGCACTGTGCAAGGTTGGGTTTATAAACTTAATGGCGCACCTGTAGTTAAATTTAAAGATGATAAAATTAAGTTTTTATAATCTTTGATGTCGTTTAGAAAGACGGTCTTTTGACCGTCTTTTTATTTGGGGAGTTAAATGCGCTTTTTATATGTATTATTGTGTTTACCCATATCGGCATTAGCAAATAATCTAAATTTAGATATTAATATAAATGCTTATGCAGAGCCTGTTTCTATTAAGGCATTTACCGATGATTGGGATGATACACTTAAAAAGGGTGATAAAGCTTTTTTACAAGGTCGAGCAGAAATATCGACTAAAAATAAACATAGACAATTAAGTATATTATGGCGTTATGATTATTTATTAGATTTTAGTGAGCAAACTGCACAAATTTATCATGCCTATAAAAATAATTACTTACCTATTGCTCAGCAAGATTATCCTTTATTTATTAAAGCAAAATACAGTGAAAGTTATGGTGTTCGTTGGTTGCAATATAAGGATTTTAGCCACAATTTAAAACTTGGTTTAGCAATTAATTTGCTTAAAGGCTATAAAATAACTGACGGTCAATTAGAAGGAAATGTAAATTTTAAGCAACAAGGATTTAAAGTTAAAGATATCAATAATATGCAAATGGATATTAATTATTATTATGATGAACCACAATTAAAAGAGGAGCAGTTAGAATGGTATCCCCAAAATCCGAGTGCATTAGGTTTTAGTGTAGATGCTGAATTAGCTTGGCAAATTAATCCAAAAACATATTTTTTAGTACAAATTAATGATATTTATGGTCGTTTATATTGGCACGATATTCCAACCACACAATATAATGCAAGTTGTCAATGTTATAAATTTACACATAATATTGAAGGGCAGTTGGCAATTGATGATAAATATACGCAAAAATTATTAATTAATGGTAAATCAATATTGGCATATCAATTAGGTGATTTATATAAAACCGAGTTAAGAGGGTTATTTAATCAAAGTTTTTCATTGTGGCAAGGAGTATTTTTATACCACCTAAAAAATGATTGGCAATTAGGGTTTATTATCGAGCCACAAACACAGGCTTTAGGCGTTGAGTTAAAGAGTAAAAATATATATTTGCATTATTTGGCAGATGATTTAAATACCAATAAAGCACATCGTTTGGGCTTCGGTTTAGGTGTGTATCAACAATGGTGAGATTAATTCGCTTGGTTTCGACTCTTAACCAACGCAAAGATGCTCCCTGAGCGTAGTCGAAGGGACATTTTTTCAAGCCTCAAAAAAAAGCCGCGAAATTCGCGGCTTTTTTATGCTTAGATTTTAATCTTTTCTTTTAAGAAGTTAATTAAATCGCTATAAGCAATATCTTGAGACTCACTGTCACGGCGGCCTTTGTATTCAATTGTGCCTGCATCTAAGCCTTTTTCGCCCATCACTAAACGATGAGGAATACCAATCAATTCGGCATCGGCAAATTTAACACCAGGTCTTTCGTTGCGGTCATCATAGAAAACATCAAAACCTGCGGCAGTTAATTGCTCATACAGTTTTTGGCTTTCTTCTTGAATACGTTGTGATTTTGCCCAGTTCATTGGCACTAAAGCAATATGGAAAGGTGCAATGGCATCTGGCCAAATAATGCCACGTTCATCGTAGTTTTGCTCAATGGCAGAAGCAACCACACGAGTCACGCCAATACCATAACAACCCATAGTCACGACAAACGGTTTGCCATCTTCACCCAACACCGTACAGTTAAGGGCTTGTGAGTATTTTTTGCCAAGTTGGAAAATATGGCCGACTTCAATGCCACGTTTTAACACTAATTTGCCTTGACCATCAGGTGATGGGTCGCCAGCAACCACGTTACGGATATCGACAATGGCTGTGATTTGCGCATCACGTTCCCAGTTTAAGCCTGTTACATGTTTGCCATCCACATTTGCACCCGCAACAAAATCAGCTAAGGCAGCAGCAGAGCGGTCAACCAACACAGGAATAGTTAAACCTTGTGGGCCAATAGAGCCAACATTACAACCAACAGCCGCTAACACTTCGGCTTCGCTAGCAAAGGTCAGGGGAGAGCCAACTTGAGCTAATTTTTCAGCTTTAATGTCATTTAATTCATGGTCGCCACGCAACACTAAGGCGACTAAACCATATTGACCTTTGTCATCGGCTTTGCCGCGTACAATTAAGGTTTTAACAGTTTGGCTAGCATCAACCTTTAAAAACTCACACACTTCGGCAATGCTGTGGGCATTGGGCGTATCAACGCTTTGCATCGCTTGGCTTGCAGCAGGGCGTTGGCTAGTGCAAATGGCTTCGGCCATTTCGATGTTGGCGGCATAGTTAGAGGTATCAGAAAAGGCAATTAAATCTTCACCGCTTTCGGCTAACACGTGAAACTCATGTGAGCCATCACCACCAATTGAGCCAGTATCGGCTTGAACAGGACGGAAATCGACACCAATACGACTAAAAATACGGCAATAAGTGTCGTACATGACATCATAGGTTTCTTGCAAAGAGGCTTGATTAGCGTGGAAAGAATAAGCGTCTTTCATAATAAATTCGCGTGAGCGCATGACACCAAAACGTGGGCGAATTTCGTCACGGAATTTTGTTTGAATTTGATAAAAATTCACAGGTAATTGTTTGTAGGATTGCAACTCATTACGCGCTAAATCGGTAATGACTTCTTCGTGTGTTGGGCCTAAGACAAAGTTAGCTTGGTGACGGTCTTTGAAGCGTAATAATTCTGCGCCATATTGCACATAACGGCCTGATTCTTCCCACAATTCGGCAGGTTGGGTAACAGGCATTAACACTTCTAATGCGTTAGAGCGGTTCATTTCTTCGCGGACAATTCTTTCTACTTTTTGTAATACGCGTAAGCCTAAAGGCAGCCAATTATATAAACCAGTGCCCACTTTGCGAATTAAACCCGCACGTAACATCAGTTGATGGGAGATAACAACGGCATCGGCAGGAGTTTCACGAAGCGTAGCAAGCAAAAAACGACTAGCGCGCATAATAAATTTACATCCAAGAAAACAAAATGATGCCGATTTTAGAACAACTCCATTAAAATTGCCGCTTATTTTTGACCCTTTGCTTGTAGATAGTTGGCCACAGGTTTACACTTTATAACGTATTAAGTTGTTTTATGTAAATCTAAATGACAAAATCTGAAAAGTTACTTTACGTTTTTGCAAACTCAGTTAAGGCAGGAGGCGGCATTCATCATGCGTCAGAACTTGCGTTTATGTTAGGTGAAGCCCATACACCAGCCTTTACCAAATTTCTTGCTGACTGTGTTAAAAAGGGCATTATCAGAAGAGTAGCGCAAGGTTTATTTGAAAGCCTATTAACCCCACCCGAGCCAACAACAGCCCTTTATAAAATTATTAAAAAACTACGTGGTAATGTCTTAACTTATATTAGTTTAGAAAGCCAACTTAGTTATACAGGTGATATTTCTCAAGTCATTATGGGTAGAGTAACCGTTGTCACGAAGGGCAGAAGTGGTACTTTTTTTACTTCACGATCAGATTCACTAACTGCTACAAACTGTTTAGCCGTATCTAAGATGTGAAAGATATGCTCTTTAGACAATTCCTCTAAGGTAAGTAAATGAGTGAGCTCACCTTGTTCATTGAGCTGGAGTTGGCTGGCAGTCTTAGCAATCATTGTCATCTTAGGTAAATATTTTAGTCTTTTCTGGCGTTGTTTTCTTGTTTATTTAGTTTCTGTCGTAAACAAGAACT
>NZ_CALETI010000447.1 GCF_937920075.1 uncultured Agitococcus sp. | reverse complement strand
CACTCAAATTATAGGTAAATGATATGGCAACTACTCCTGTTGTTTTAATTGCTTCGGCTCAACTAGCCAATACAGTCGCTACACTGTACACGGCAACGCGAGTTAAGGCGCGTATTGATAAGCTGACGTGTACCAATGAAGACACAGTAGCACACACAATCACCTTTCATATTGTTGCGAGTGGTGGCAGTGCAACAGCAGCAAACAGAATCATACACGCCAAGTCGTTAGCAGCTGGCGAGTGTTATACCTGCCCTGAATTGATTGGCCATTGGCTGACTGACGGACAAACCATTCAAGGCTTTGCTGATACAGCGGCAATGGTAACTGTGCGTGCAAGCGGTATCGAATCGACGTAATAGTGGTATTTACTGTCGTGATGACAGCGAGGTTAGAATGATACACGAACAAAACCTACAATCTCATTTAATCGGATTAAAGTTATCTGATTGTGCAATCAATTGGTTAATGATTGTATGGCGCATGATGCAAACATTTGATGACTTTGCCGATGGCGATGAAGTTACACGAGACCAACTAGACACCCTTATTTTTGACTCATTTGTGAGTTATGCAAGTCATCCGTTTTATTTAACGCACTGCAAACAACTAACGCCTATTTGTGCAAATGTCTTTTTCAAATGGAAGGCATCGGACACGGCTGAACGCTCAAGAATTGTTAACGAAGTTTCATTTGTGTGGCGTGCTGCTTTTTACGATTTGATTATCGCAGTCATGTTTATTGAGTTTGGCAGAGAATACACAACAGAAAACAGTCATTTAATCATGTCATTGTACGGTGAAAGATACAGTGATTATGCTGAGGAGTTTAATCATGCCTAATCCAATGGTTCTATTGGCTGGTGCTCAAATCGGTGCAAGCGTTTACGGTGCTAATCAAGCAAAAAAGGGCGCAAAGGCTCAAGTTGAAGCAGGCGACCGAGCAGCTCTAATGGAGCAACAATCAGCTGATAAACAACTTGCTTTACAGCGTGAGATTTGGGAAAAACAACAAGCAGACCAAAAACCATATCTCGAGCAAGGTGCTTATGGTATTAGCAGGCTTGGCGATTTGATGCGTAATCAAACGTCTG
>NZ_CALETI010000446.1 GCF_937920075.1 uncultured Agitococcus sp. | reverse complement strand
TTTCCTGTATTCCGCTACGCTGCATACAGGCTTACGATATTTATCTGAGTTCGCCTTTACAATTTACTCAACGAACTCAACAAACCAATCATCAGACGACAAATCAATAGATTCAAAAGCCTGAGTACAAAAGCGATATATTGCTTGAGCAGAAAGATTCATTTCAATATATAAACCATTTTTTAACTGCCGATGATTTCGGAATCTTAAAGAGTCAGAGCCTATAAAATTGGGGTAATCTTTTTGTAATTTGGCAAATAAGTCTGGTTCTAAATCGAGAAGGGTATTTAGGCTACATACCTCCACATCACGCCATGAAGACACGGGAAAGCTTTGTCCTAAGATAGTGACACTCTTAGGGGTTTTACCTGTGACATCTTTTTTATCAGTTGTTTTATTAGCATCACCGAAATAAGGCCATACTTTTAATGCAATCTCAGCTAAATACCCTGAACGAGCTTCAATTTCGTGCTTTGTCCAAGACTCACAATTAGCAAAATATTTATTGATATCAAGATGACTTTGCTTGAGCAGTTCTTTTTTCTTTGCAAAACTACTATTAGACAACTCTGAGTTATAAGCCGTTAGTGTTAAATTGCCAATGACATGCAAATACAAATCGTGGTCTGTTTGGTAATCCTGCCCCATGCTCTCTTGCCATTCTTTGCTTAGCGTTTGAGGCATAATATGCTCAATGGTTAAATTACTAACATCAACTTTTTCTTTATGGCCAAAGTGTTGCTCAAGCCGTTTCAAAATAAACTTTGCTTTATTTAATCTGTCGCCAGCTCCGTACATTTTATCAGAGACCATTCTTTGCAAAATTTCAGCATCTTTAGGATAGCTTTTATTTTGTAAAAATATTTTAAGACCGTTTAAAATATCATTTGGACTTAATGCCATAGCTTGAGCATATAATATAGGGAATATTTTATTTAATTGGCTTGTTGGAGTATTACATATAAATCGTCTAATAATAAAATTTTCCAATAATTCAATAATTTGCAAAAAAATGGACACAGACATAGAATCTTGTTGATAATCATCATAACAGTTTAATAAAAATGGATAAGCAGTACCTACATCCAAACTGGTTAGTTCTTCAAGTGCCGTTTGTAAAACCTCATTAGCTTCAAATTGAGGATTCAAAATTTTGTGGTAATAGCTCGCAAACTTTGCCATATCTTTTAATGTAGCCAACGCATCATTTGAGCCAATTTTATCCTTTAGCGTAAAATAAACATCGCTTTGTTTAACGAGTGCGCCACTTTTCATCAAATAATGACGAACAAACTCTGTCAGACTATCGCCCAGATTTGCTTGCATCGGCCTCCAATACTTTTCATACGACTCTTCTTGTATCTCTACAGGAATTCGCATTAAGAAATAGTTACGAATTAAGTCTGCTTGTGTGAGTGGTCGTCCTTTTGCATTTAGACTTTCAAAAACTAAATGAGGATTATCATCATAATCAAGAACAATGCTAACGACTGATAAGCGGGATTTTATGATTTCAAATAGGCTATCAATTTGTATGGCTTTATTTTTCTTGAGTTCTTTTTCAAAAAACTGATAACACAAGGAAATCTGAGATTGCTTTTCTGTAGATTCGGACTTTAATAAACTAAAAAACTCTTCTCTATCAGACTGAGTAGGCAAGAGCTTATAATGTTCGTGGCCTTTTTTAAACGCATTAAACAAGAGTGTCTGTTCTATTTCTTGATATAAATCAATTTGTTGCTGTTTTGCTAAGTCTCTAAGCAAAGTTAGCAAAATAAAAATAGTTGTAACCCTTTGTTGGCCATCAATTAATAAATATTTGGTCACACTTTCGGGTTGATTGCTAGTAGGCATTGTTACTAAAGAGCCAATAAAATGACTTTTATGTTCAGGATTATCGGCTAACCATTCTAAATCTTCCCATAAAATTTTCCACTCTCTTTTATCCCAACTGTAAGGACGCTGAAATAGTGGTACAACATATTGTTTTGTGCCTTCAATAATAGGTTGTAGTTTTGTTTCTGATGCTTTCATTTAATTGTATCCTTTTGATTTTTATATTTTATATCACAGTCCTATCTTTTTGCTCAATAGTATTTTAGCCTATATAAACTATAGCGTAGCACAAGACGATATTTTTCCTCTATTCCGCTACGCTTCATACAGGCCACTTATTAGAAAGTTAGCCAATAACTCCCTTTATCCTCCCCAACGCTTCCTCCAACTGCACTCTAGGCAAGGCAAAATTTAACCGCATAAAACCACTACCGACCTCACCAAAAGTATCACCTGCATTGAGTGCAACTTTGGCTTGATGGGTAAATAATTGCCGTAACTGCTGATTATTTAAGCCCAATTGCTGACAATTTAGCCATAATAAATATGTGCCTTGTGGTGAAATTGCGCTTAAACGTGGGCAATGTTGTGCGATAAAATCTAGGGCAAAATCACGGTTGGCTTGCAAATAGCCTAACACAGCATTAAGCCAATCAGCCCCATGTGCATAAGCCGCCTCAAAAGCAACAATACTAAAAGGGTTAGAATTGCCTAAATGTAAACCCTGTAACACCTGATTGATGGCCTGTTGGCTTGGTGCATGGCTCACCACCAAACTTGATAACATTAAACCTGCAATATTAAAACTTTTACTGGGTGCAATCGCGGTAACAAGCACATCATCTTCATGCGCTAAAGTCGCTAAGGGAATATGTTGATGCGGTTGATAGACTAAATCGGCATGAATTTCGTCACTTAAAATAATCAGTTGATAACGGCGTGCAATGCTTAACAGTTGCTCCAATTCGGCTTTTGTCCACACTCGACCCACAGGGTTGTGAGGCGAGCAAAAAATCAACATTTTTGCGCCTTGCTGAGCGCAATCTTCTAAATGCTCAAAATCTATAACATAATCATTATCTTGATAACGTAAAGGATTGAGCAAGAGTTGCCGTTGGCAAGTGGTGACACTCGAAAAAAATGGTGGATAAACAGGTGGTTGAATAATGATTTTATCGCCAATTTGTGTCAGTGCTTGAATGACCGCATGAATCGCTGTCACCACACCATTGGTCATAATGATCTGTTGGCGATTAATCTGCCAGCCATGACGTTGACTAAACCAGTTAATTAACGCCTGATACATCGTTTCGGGATAAAACGTATAACCAAAAATCGGATATTGGCTGCGCTGTTGAATCGCTTGGCTAATCGCAGGTGCAACGGCAAAATCCATATCTGCCACCCACAACGGCAATACATCGTCTGTGCCAAAAAACTGGCGATTGGCATTGTGCTTAATGCTGTTTTGCTGATGGTGGTTTAAGATTTGGTCAAAATTATAACTCATTGAATACGTTCCCAAAAACTCACTTCCGACATACTATGTTGAAATTTACGTTTGGTTTCTCTAATCACAAACGGCACAGCTTGCGGTTCGGTTATTAATCTAAAGTGTTTGCTAAGTATCGCGCTTAAACCATCAAAGGTGCTAAAACTTTCGCCATCTTTTTTGAAGCCGCCTAGCCAGTTGGCGCGTGGTGTATGTTCTTCTAACCATGTATAGGGTGAAGCAATCATTAATACACCACCCGTGGTTAAGCGTTGATGAATCGTGCTTAAAAATTTGGCGGGGTCATATAAACGGTCAATTAAATTGGCGGCAAAAATGAGGTCATAGTCGGTAAATTGGGCTTTGAGATTACAGGCATCACCTTGATAAAAACTGACTTTATGGCGCACATGATGCAAGTCTACATCGCGTAATTGTCGCTCTTTGTAGCTGACCAATTCGCCTTCTTCACATATCGCATAACGTAAAACCCCTTGTTCGGCCAATTGTACGCCTTGTTGAATAAAACGTGCCGAAAAATCAATGCCAGTGACTTGGTGAAAATGTTTGGCTAATTCAAAACTGGCGCGACCAGAGGCGCAACCTAAATCAAGGGCATGGCGAGCAGGGCGATTGCCCATTTGTGCAATGGCCAGTTGGGCAAGACTTTGGCTAAAGTTGGCAACACCAAAATAGTTATCACCATAATGAAATTCGGCATATTCGGACATTAATTTGTCGGTTTCATAACGCGAGCTGACTGCGAATGGTTGATGGTCAGCAACAATATATCTAAAGCCTGCGTGTTGAAAAAAGTGACGGCGGAAAGCATAACGTGAGTTGTGATGGCTTTCGTTGCCACAAGAAATCCATGAGCCGCCTTTGATTAGGTTGTGGCGGTCGTCAAAGGTGGGGGTAGTAAAGTCATCATAAATCGGATGTACATCAAAACCTGTAAACGGATAAGTGGGCGTTTCTGTCCATTGCCACACATTACCCACGACATCAAACAATTCGCCATGCTGAAACTGCGTGACAGGACAAGCCGACGCTGCATAATCTAAATGTAAGTTCGCCTGACAACGTTGACTGGCAGAAGGGTGGTCAAGTTGGGCATGTTGGTACAGGCGTTGCCATTCGTCTTCACTGGGTAAACGAATTTGTTGTTGCTGTTGTTGGCTTAACCACTGACAAAAGGCTTTGGCTTCATGATAATTCACTTCGACAGGCCAATCCCAAGGCATGGGGATTTCTTCGGTCATTAAGCGTAATTGCCAATCGTGACCTTGTTTACGCCAAAAAGTGGGGTATTGTGCTTGGGCAAACTCACGCCATGCCCAACCTTCTTCGCTCCAATAAGCCGCTTGTTGATAACCATTGTCGGCAACAAAGGCTAAAAACTCCTGATTACTGACTAAATAACGACTGGCTTGAAAGCTAGCGACATCGGCATGATGTTGGCCATATTCATTGTCCCAACCATAATAGGCATCGTCTTTGCTTTTACCCAACGTGACTTGGCCTGCTGGAATGGTGACTAACTCATTGTTGGGTGCTTGAGCTGTTTGGCGGTGTGCTTGCCATGCAGGGTGTGGTTTAACATAAGCCAGTTGATGTTGGCGAATTAATACCGAGGAGGTTTCGAGATGAATCCGTTCGTGTTCTATGCCCATGATGATTGCCCACCACGGATTTTGCCAATTAATGGGTAAGGCGAGTGGTGCTTCTTGAATCAGTTGACTGACGAGGTTGCGTATTTTTTGACGATAGGCTTTAACCTCATTAACGCTTGGCCAGTCATAATGGGCATCGTTAAGGTCGTCCCAACTCATTTCATCCACACCGACGGCAAACATTGACTCAAAACGTGGGTTAATGCGTTGGTCAATTAAATGCACTAATAACAGTTTGTTGACAAAAAAAGTCGCGGTATGACCTAAATAAAAAATTAAGGGATGACGGAGACTAATCGGTTTTTTGTAGTAGGCTTCTTCGTTGGCCAAGCACTCAAACAGTGATTCATAACGGTTAAACGTGTCTAAGAAGTAAAGCAACATTTCTTGGCGTGTGCTTTCTACATCGTGACCTGTTAATAAGGGTGTGCGTGAAAATAAAGGCGTGTCCATAATGTTCTCAATTTTTCTTTTGAATAAATACTTTGTAATAGAAAGATATTTTATCAAACTCGCCGTAAAACCTCGCGCCTTTAGGCCGAGGACATAAGGCGGTGACACGACAGCTTATCAACCCCTTGCGATTTGGCACAAATCAGCA